>JAJZYZ010000004.1:65486-114662 GCA_021797815.1 Bacillota bacterium | reverse complement strand
CCGCCCCCCTGACGCCTTGCTGGCCTTCTTGGAAGCGCTCTGATTATGCCGAGCGCCGCCTGTCGCAGCCCGCCGCGTGGGTACGGGGCCGAAGCCGTCTCGGCATAATCCGGCCCTCGGCATAATGGGCCCAGCACCGGATGCGCAGACTCTGGGGCCAGACCTGCGCAATCGCCCGGAGGAGCCCCGGGGCGCCGTCGCTGGTGATGGTGGTCGGTGGGCGGAGGCCCCGTCGCACCAGGTCCCGCAGACACTCGAGCCCGTGGTCGGCCCTCTCCGTGTTGCCGAGCGCCCGATGCAACAGTACCCGGTGACCGCCCCGACAAATGCCCCAGGCGGCCAGGACGCCTTCCCGGGTCTGGCCGGTGCGGCGCATCGGCTCGAACGCCGCGTCGAGAAACAGGGACTCCACCCCGAACTCGCTCAGGTCCCGCGCCTGGAAGGCCTCAAAGTCGGTCCACAGCGTCTCCGTAAGTTGGCTCAGCTGGGATTTGGTCAGCACCCGCGTCCCCGTCGCGTCGGTGAAGGCGTCTTCGATGTCCCGGGTGGAGGGCCCGCGGGCATACATCTCGGTCACCAGACGCTGCAGCACGTCCTGCTGGGCTGGATCCGCGAGAAACCCTAACAGCCGGGACTGAAACGGCTCGGCGGTCTCGCGGACCTGGGGGACCTGAACCGGCAGCCGGCCGGCCACAGTCGGGAGTGTCTTCGGCTTGTACCCATTGCGGTACCCCGTGATCCGACGCGGGCCGCGGCGGTAGTGGTCCCGCCCGAGAAAGTCCGTCACTTCGTGCTCCAAGAGCTCCTGGACCACGCGCTGGGCGCCGAGCCGGAGCACGGTGGACAGGATCGACGCGGTTCCGTCGCTACCTTGACGCCACAACTGCTCGATCTGCTGCTGCAGCTGCTGGGAGGGTGGTATCTTGGTCATATAGGGGTCTGAGCCTCCTCGATGGGGTTTGTGGTGAATCCATCGTCGCTCAGGCCTCTTTACTTTTACATCCGCCCTCAGACGTCATCGGGGGCGGACTCGCGCTCGTTGACTAACTCGCTCACACATAACAGCCATTCCCCTAGCCCTCCGCTCGTCACAATCGGGTTGCGCAACCCACCGACGTGAGGGGACCGCGGCAATGGCTGACTATCAGGTGTCCCATCGACGGCGCCGATCTGCAGGAGCTGTTTCAGGGCGATGACGGGGTGAAGATCTTGGGGGAGAAGGTGCTCAACCAGGTGCTCCAGGCACAAGCCGGGGAGCAGTTGCAGGCCGGCCCGTATGAGCGCACGGCGGAGCGCCAGGGGTACCGCAACGGCACCCGGTCCCGGAAACTCGCCACCTGGGTGGGCACGCTCACGCTGCGCATTCCCCAGGTCCGCGAGGGCCAATTCTCCACGGACCTATTTGCCCGCTACCAGCGCAGTGAGCAAGCGCTGGCGCTGATGGAGATGGTCATCAATGGGGGTTGCATCCGATGGGTTCGTAGTTCGGGAGGCGCATGGCAATGTAGAGACCCTGGCCTACCGTGCCCCCTACGACTATACGCCCACGGACGTGTGGTCAGGGGTCGTCGAGGGTAGGAGCCCGATGACTACGGGTTCTGACGGGTACGTTGGGGCTGGGAGCCGGGGTCACGCGACGGCGGGAAGTCGTGCTGCGGTAAACGGGCGCGCCGGATCCAGACGTGGCGGCACAGGGGGCAATCTGGGGGCTGCGGCTGGGCGCGGATATCTTTCGGCCCCAGCGGCACGACACCATCAGCCCCCAACCTGTATCAGTAATGAACGAGCCCTTAGGTCGGTGAGGATGTTGGATTCGATCACACCCGGACGACGGGGTCCAATCGACCGACCGGCTACCAAGGCATGCAATCCGAAGCGAAAAACCGGACGCTGCCTATCGTTCGTGGCTCGATTGGCGCACGATTTGAGAGAGCGCGGATACTCGCGCACATAAGGAGGACGGAAGGGAATGGATGGCATAACCGAATCACAGCTCGCCGATGCCTTTTGCGCGGTTCTCCGCCCACTCAACGTTCATGCCCACCGGCAGCAGGCGGTGCAGCCCGTGGACTTTCAGCGAGCCCTTTTTAATGCCAACAGGGGGTTTGGACTCCGCGGCCAAGCCCAGTTCCAGTTCATCTCGAAAGGGGTGCCGGTCGCCCCCATTCCCTTAACCATCGTAGGATGGCCGGTGCACGTGGTTCTCTGGGGGCTGAATCCCCGATTCTCCGAGGACACGGCGTCGGAAAAACAGGTCGCAACCGGGGGGACCTGGACTGACTACGCTGCGTTTTACATCGGGACCCACCAAGCCCCGGCGTTTTTCCAGTACGCCTTTAGCGGGCACGGCCACTATTACCCGACACTGGCCATGGTCATGGCCACGCTGAAGGACCCGGTGACCGGACCCACAACCCCAACGGGACACGTGGTCCGAAAACTGCACGACTACCTTGGCGCGCACGCGGTTGCCCAGACGCCCGCCATGAAGAATGCGGCGGCATTCTGGACCATGGCCCACGACTTCGGGGTGATGACCCTGGAATTTATCCCGTTCCACTCACCCCGAACGATTGCGGTGACCAAGCAGAATCCCGCCACACTCCAAGCACTCGGGTATCACGCGTATCACCAGCAGTTGGTGGCCCTCATGGAACAGGTTGTGGCCCCCAAGGGATGGATCGTTGCCAACGGTGCCGACGCGGTCGCGGCGCTTCGAGCGCAACTGGGGCCTGCGTTGGTGATCGACAAAACCACGCCGCAGTATGCCCTGGGAACTTGGAAAGGCCGTTCGGTCACGCTCTTAAGGACCTTTTGGAAGACGGCCAAAGGTTGGCCGAATAGCGACGCAGACTTTCGGACGTGGCTGGAGCAAATCTGGTAACGGTCATGGTTCTACCCCGCGCCTCGAACCGTCTTTTCGCCGGCTTGTACCCGCGAAGGGTGTGAGCTGTCCTCGCTGTCGAGTGCTCCCCCCTTTGCTGTGGTCGCCTATGAACGGGCGAATACGGGGGCGGTTCTCCGACCGAGCCGGAGCCGGGTCCCCATCCGCGCCTGCGCCACTTGATCACTGTGGGAACATCCTCGTTGCGCACATGGACTGCTTCCAAGCGGGTTGGGAGTTTTGAAGTAAGATCTGGGGGCCCAGGAGAGCGACGGCCAGCGAACGGGCTAACATTTCGGCCGCATAGGGGTGCCGCCGCGGGCGGGAAACTGCCGAGACCTGTTCGGCCGCGGCGGCGAACTGCCGCGCGGGCTGGATGGCGGCGGTCACATAGGGAACCGCCGTTGCTTCGTGGTCGGGGCATCAGAGAACAGCATCCGCCTGGGGAGCCATCGCACACCCCCATCGACCCCCGATCGGTGTCGAGCGTGAAAGAGGGTCGCCGACGCAAGTTCATCATGTTTTTGTGCTTGAAGCTCGGACGCCAGATGAGCACCGCGTCCGGCCAGCGGTCCTCGCGCGGGTGTAGGAGCCGTAGCGCCTCTGCACGGGCATCATGGCGGTAGGGATGAGGGCGGAGGTTCACCTGCCCCGTTTCACGGTCGCGCCCCGGATTGGCCATGGTGATGTAGTCGGCCTTACTGGATCCCATTAATCATCCGCCAGGCCCTGTCATCGTCGCCCCTGGCTCGTGACACCTCCTTAGTACCCACCCCCTTGAGCCCGGGACACCACTCGGCCGGCCCGGAGCAGGCGCCACACGGTCGTATCCGCAACGTCATCGAGCGATGTGACCCACACCTCCAGGGTATCGGCCTCGGCCATCTCCTCGGCCGTGAAGCCAGGCCCGAAGGGTGGAGTGGCGGCGGATTCAGTGGGCTTCGTGGCACCGACCCATGTGTCACAGTCCGGCCAACCGGGCGGGGTCGAACACGCCAGCGATCATCTCGTTCGCGCAAGCATAATGCCAATTGGTCCGCATGTTACCGGGGTATCGGACCGTCAGGTACTCTTGTGATGGATCGGAGGAGCGACCCGAACGCCGTCCGCGCCGGACGCCGATGCAGGACCCCTTGCCGCCAAGCTTCCAGACGTACATCGAGAAGGGCTGAGGCCGGCGAGCTGGAAGGGGGACGACCGCGCACGCACACCCTGCGATGCGGGTCCGGTTCACGGCCGCCGTGACCCAGGAGGATGATTGGTACGTCGCGCGCTGTCTGGAGGTGGAGGTCACCAGTCAAGGACGCACCGTGGAGTCGGCCGTGGCGCATCTCCGGGAGGCCCCCGCACTCTACTTGGAGGACGCCTCACTCCAGGAAGTGCCGCCATCGCCGATCCTTGCCCCGCTCGAGGTGGAGGTCCCCGCGCGGCGCCCCCAGCGCCGCCCGCGGCGTTCGCCCCCGCCGGCCCCTCATTCCGATGCCGGGACCGGTGCGTAACCTTGGCGGCGCGCGCACCGGGGACACAGGGTGCGATACCATAACCCGTCTCGACAACACCTGAGGATTTGGTGGCGCTTCTCGACGCCGCGGAGCGGAGCCACGACCTGGGGGATGAGGCGGCGTTCCGGCGGCACGTTCAGGGGCTACGACGCGCCCTGAAAACCCTGGACCCACGGACACCCCCCAACGAGTAGAGGTGACCGTTCTCTATGGGGCCATTTATGGGGCCACAATGCGGGGCAACGTGACCGAAGTGAGGTCAACTGCCGCGCACCGGGGTCCACTCGGAAGTTACGGAAAAGCGCTTGAGAACGCGATCTAGAGGCAATTCGGAGAGAGTCCAGCCAACCCGGTCGCACTGGGGTCAACTGCCCGTGTTGTCTGACTACGAATCAGAAGGCCGTAGGTTCAAATCCTACCGGGCGCACCAAGTTTCAAGCCGCATCCGATTGGGGAGTGCGGGTTTTGTGTTTGGAGCCCATGTCAAAAGACGGTGTTTCCAAATGGGCATCCGTTGCCACGCCGACGATCGATCGGGCGAATCCTCGGTCGCGTGTTGCTCCCGGTCCGTCACATAGGTGCCTTTCACCTTGCCCAAAAGACAAAGACCCTGCAGAAAGCATCTACATCCAATTGTCCGTTGGAATATCCGCGGGGCCCGCAGGGAGGGGGCCGACATGGGCTCGAAATGCCCGGGCGGCGGCGCCGACGGACTCGACCGCCCAATCGGCCCCGCGCCCTGGGTTCGGTGTCTTCGTGCCACGGCGATACAAGCCAGACCACGTCGCCGTCTGGGACAGCTCCACCATGGCGGACGCGTATGCGGCCGGACACTTCCACAACTCATGGGGACCCTGTGACCGCAACCACGACTGGAGCCGCGCTACCAGGCCTTTACGAACCCGACTTGTCCCGGCTGTCCGGGTCCACTGCCCACGTCTGGTCGATGGCGCCGGTTCGCCGGAAGCTATCCGCCGCCTGGGAGAGCGCCTGGTATGCCAATGGCGTCGTGTCTGCGGTCATCATTGCAAAGGAAAGGGTATGGTGGATTCCGATTTGCCCCCCGGCGACTTCGGCGTCGATGTTGCCCGCAACGAATACGAATTCCCAGCCGTGATTTGTCTTCTGGTCGACGAGTTGTTTGACACTGCTCCATGTCCACTCTTTGCTGGCATTCTCGTACCCGTCGGTGATGATGCAGACGATAACCTTTGCCTCGGCCGGTATTGATTGCTGTAGATGGGTGACTGCTCGCCCGATCGCGTCGTAGAGCGCGGTTGTTCCCCGGGGCCGATACGTCTCAGGTGTCAGCGGTGGGACTCCCGCCAGGGGCACACGGAAGTGCGGTTCGAGGTATTCGTCGTCGAAGAGAACCAGGGTCAGATTCGCGCTGCCCGGCATAGCCTGCTGGTCGGCGAGGAATCGGTTGAAACCACCAATTGCGTCGTCCGCGACCGACGACATCGAACCACTGCGATCCGTGATCATGACAATCTCTGTCGGTGTCATCTGTGTTCCCTCCGCTTTCTTCTGTCGAAACACGAACACAGCCGTGCGAACTGGAGCGGCCGTTGTGCTTGACGAGCTTCACCTCCGTCCTTATGGAGAAAACAGTATCGCCGCTTCTTGTATCCGAGTGGCGTTGGCGCCCCGCCCCAACTCGCCTTGACCATGCGCCTGCGGCCCTATAACCCTATGGGACGGCATCCGCCTGACGGGTGTGCGCCTACAAATCCGGCCCGGCGTGGGCTTCCGAGCTGCCATTGGCGAACCAGAGTCGGTTCGGAAGCCACTGCGTCCCGTGTATCTACGGTCGGCGGCAAACAAGCGAGTCCGGGCACCTGTGACGACCTTCTTCCCAACGGGTTCTGATGTTTGGGTGCCGACGTCCCTGGCCGTGCGAGACAATCGGTGGATCTCGCCGCGCTAGCGTGGTGCCGGGCCATACGAGCTTGTGGTAGTCATCCGCCTTTGCTGCTCCGAACTCCGGTCAGCCCTATCGGTCACCGCCAGAGGGCTCCGCCTGTCTGGCTTCCGTAGTCCCTAGACTGGCAACCCAGCCGGTTGACTGACGACCGCCCCGTCACGTTCGGGCGACGGTGTGCCAGGCACCAATGATCTATCGCGACGAGGAGTGTTCGGACCAGCCGTCAGCGATCGTAGCCCACGAGTTGCTCTCCCGGCGCACCGTAAGAAAATGGACCACCGGACCAGCATGGCCCGGCGGAGGGCCTCCACGCTACGCGAGCGTCCTCGTGAAGGGATTCGCCCTTACCGCCTTGTCTGTTAGCGGCCAGCCTGCGGCATCTTTCGACTCCCGAACCCAATGGAGCTGCCCAGCCCGAGCGTCGGGAACTGTCAGCGGCAATCCCCAAATGCCATCAGGGGGCCGGGCACCTACGATCGTATCGCCGCCGCCCACCGTCGGCCAGAAGACAGCCAAAACCGCCTCCACGTGATCGCGCCCCCAATCGTGTCCCGCAGCGCTCGCCGACCCAGAAAGTTCCGCGGGAGCTTCACCCATGCACGGCGGACCGACTTTCGCCGCGCGTGCGGTCTTGCGCCCGCGCCAATCGGTGGCGCCAAAATCCGTGATAGATATGGGGTGGTTCAGAATCAGTCTGCGTCCAGCCGTTACTATTACAGGATAATACCAGAGAATTAATGATTGTGGGCGCTCGATTTTGTCGCCACGCGACTTGTCGCGCTATTTGCGGTTTCGACGCCGTACGGCCAGTGGCGAGCGAGATGTCGGGAGCGGAGCCTCACCTGAGCATTTCAAGGGGGACATAGGATAGGACCTCTGATCGACCTACATACTCGGGCTCGCGAAGTGTTCACCACCACGCTGCGGGATCGCCGCCTTGCCGCATTGGACAAGTCCGCCAGAACGGAGCAGATTTTTGCGACCTCCACCCACGCCTGAGAGAATGCAGGACCGACGTTGAAGCGGGTTCTCAAGAATCGTGACTACGGCCATTCCAGTCAAGGGTCCCAGCCGAAGTGAGGTATCGACGGTCAGCACGGCTTGCTGACACCATTTCTTCTGGACTCAGCAGTGACCGCCCGAGGGTTTCGCTTTCCCGATTCGACATCAATCTGAGGGAGGACGCTTTGACTGATCACGAGTCATTGGCCCTCGGGCCTCCCTGAGGCACTGTCGAATGTCAGCCGGGAAGACAGGCAGGGCGGAGAGGCGGTCAAGTCGGCACCCGCCTGGCGGGAGAGTCAGTTCCCGCCCTCACCCGTGGGGACCCGCACAGGTTTCGAACGGGGGACTCCTCACAGCGAGTGAGCCGGCGCCTCGGGCGTGGGAGCCACCTCGCCGGGACGTTTTCGTAACAAAATTCGCTCTATAGACTCGACTCCTTGTCCTCCGGATGTCAGCATGAGCGCAATCCCACCCCGCCTTCTCCCCCAGGGGGGGACCATGTCCTTAAAATCGGAGGCGCATCTTGTGCGTAGACAGATGATCGTGGGATTGGTGGCCGCCGGTCTGTTGGCCGCCGGCTTGAGTGGATGCAGCCTCGGCGCGACTCCCGGAGCCGCGCACGGAGCCCGCGGAGCTGAGGGCCCGATCGGACCCCGCGGTTCACAGGGTGCAAGGGGCTCGCTCGGTCCCACTGGCCCGCGGGGGGCCATGGGCGCCGTCGGCCCCGCCGGCCCGCAAGGCGTCAGGGGACAGACCGGCGCCACCGGGCTTAGGGGACCCATAGGGGCCACGGGACTCGCCGGCCCGACGGGGGCAACCGGATCCGCCGGCCCGACGGGGGCAACCGGATCCGCCGGCCCGATGGGGCTGACGGGCCCAATGGGGCCGATGGGGCTGACGGGTCCGACAGGGGCCGCCGGGGCGACCGGCGCCACAGGGATTGCCGGCCCCCAGGGGGTTCAGGGAGCGACCGGCCCTGCTGGCCCCAGCGACTACTTTACGGTCGATTTCTTTAATGGCAGCACACTGCCCTTGGGAGACTGCAGCCTGTTCGTCTCGACCAGCTGTACCCCCGCCCTGGGCTCCTCCCCGCCTGGGGGAACCTTTCCGGCGACGATCACCCTGGATCAGGTGGCGGTCTCCAGCCCCCAATCCCAGCAGGTGGTCTCTGTCTGGCTGATGGTCGGGGGCCACCTCGAAGGGGAATGCCTTCTCGGACCGCCGAACGTTCCGTGCACCCTCACCCCGCCCTCGCCAATAACCATACCCAGCGACACCCCCGTGTACGTGGAGTTCCCATACTCCATCACCGGGGAAGTGGACGTGGTGACCCAGATCTCGGCGGTGACGTTACCGTAACCCGGTGAGTTGGGGCGACTGGGGCCGACCGTGTTAGCCGCCGTCTCCGCCTCGTCGGGCGGGCCATGCACACGGCCATCGCCGCGTGCGGTGGGAGGCACGGATCTCGCGTTCGCCCGGGGTTCTCCGGCCTCGGTGATCAAATGCAGCGCGTCGGGCATCCGCGCCAGGGCCTACGAGGTCTTGGCGCCGATGTCGCTTGGTTAAGGCTGGCCCCCGTGACCTTCCTCATGGAGGTCCAATGCATCACCGGGGAATTGTCGAAGGGGAGGTGGGGGGATGCCGCTCCCGTCTCTGCCGTCCCGTGATGAAACGTTACTGCGCCGCGGGGCGGGAAAGTGGTATGCCCCTGGCAGCGGATGGGGATTGCCGCGTACACGGGCCGAACGGAAACACAATGCCCGAAGATCGGGCGCTCGTCGACGAGAGCGGAGCGCAGGACGAGGCGTCCGATGCACGGGCCTACAGCGGTGATGCCTTGCGAGAGGTTACGATAATTGAGATGCCGGCGGCCGATGTCGTACCGCCGCGGTCCTGCCGGGACCTCCCCGGCTGCGCTCTCCTTGCGCGGACCGAGACGACTGAAAGCATGGCCCACGTGTCGGCAACTCACACCGCGACATGGGCATCGTTCATGCGCCCGCACGCGGCGTCTGGGATCCACTGACGGACGGGTTGTCCGCGGCGGGTCCGTCCCGCCGGGTGCGTCCTCCGGCGTAGGCCGGCTCGTCGAGGGAGGCGCCGGGAACGGCACAGCACCGAGGAGGCTTGGTCCGAAACCCGCCGGCGTGAGCCGCGGGCGTCGACCCCCGACGCGGTTCTTCGGTCGGCTGGAGCTAGAACGCTCGCCGACCCCGCCCCGCGTGTACACGAGAGCGGCTCCTGGTGCCGTCTCCCGCATATTAGGCCAAAACTCCACGGCAGATCACCGCTGGCCTGTCATCCGCCGGAGTTACTCGCCATCGCGACGGCGCACCCCGATCTCCGCGCGGGGCCTGCCACCGCCGGACTCCCGCCTGGCCTGTTCGATACAGGAGCGGCACACGAATTTGCCGCCGAGGACCACGCCCTCCTGCTGTCGGACTCCCGCTCCGCGTCCGCAGAACAGGCAACGAACGGTCAGGCGCTGTAGGATTATCGCCTCGCCGTTCACCCAGATCTCCAGGGGGTCATGACCCGCAATCCCCAACTGACGCCGTATCCGGTTCGGAAGTGCCACGCGGCCCAAACGATCCACACGGCGCATGACTGGTGCCGAGTCCATATCCGTCGTCTCCTTGCGGGGTCTTACGTGAGTGTAACGGACAGCGGAAGCGAAGAATGCTTTCGTCGGGGCCATCCGCGGGGGATGACCGCCGCGAATGCATCGCTTCTCCACTGCCGCCGGGGAAGTTCCGGGACTCGTGAACCGGAATCGGTGGCCACAAGGCCGCAGGGCCATTGTCGGTCAGCCACGATGCCCTGTCTGACCGGCCCCGGACGAACCGCCCAGCGCATTGGCAAATTGGGGCCCGGAGACCCTGGGAACGGTTTCCTGGTCCTCGTACAGTCGAATCGCAGACGGTCGGAGCCACCGAGACACGGATCGGAGGCATCGGGATGTCAAACCGCTCGCTCCAGGGGAGACAGGCTGTGGTTCCGACCGTCCTTCCGCATCGGCTCGAGAACGTGCATCCCGTGTCAATCGCGAGGATTTCACGAAGGAGCGTGTCCTGATGTTTATTGACTACCTGGCCGTAATGTTGATCAACGTGGGCGCCGGGCTCGCACTTCTGGCGCACTACCTCTATGTGAAGCCGGCCCCGGAGGCTCGGCGGAGCTGGGCCTCCGGCTTCTTCGCAGTCGGCCTCCTCGGTCTGGTTACGTCGGTGCCGATGGTGCTCACGTGGCCTCTGCCCGGTGGGTACAACGTGGCGTATGGCGAGCCGGCCCTGCTTATCAGCATCCTCTTTCTCGCCGCGGCCGTGACGCTGACGTTTCAATGGGAGCCCCTGATTCCCGCCATCTACGGATTCTTTGGAGCCATCTACTCCATCGTCATCGGCATCCGGATGGAGGCCCTGCATCTCAGCTCCCACCCGCTGGTGGCGTTCGTGGGGTTCCTCCTGGCCGGTCTTGGCGGCATGCTCGTGCTGCCGGCCCTGCAGTGGCACGACAACCGGACCCTTACCATCGTGACCTCGGTGGTACTGGGTCTGGCCGCCATCTTGTGGCTGTATACCGGCTACACGGCGGGCTGGGGGCACGTGCTTGACTTCGCGAAGTACGTGCCTAAGTAAGCGGGACATGCGAGGGAGCGGATCCGCCGCTCCCTCCTGAGCATCGAAGAGCCGTCGGACTGCTGGCCGATAACTCGGGCCGGTCCGGCGGTCGGTCCTCGTCGGCATGGTCAGCGGGCCCGGTCGGGTGTCTTGGCCGGGCGCCGCGTGGTCCGGCGCGACAGGCGGCCCACGGCGCCGGCGGCGTTGGGATGGGGTGGTTGGACATGGAACGGATAGCGGACCTGTTCGACTCGATTGCGCCCGGTTACGCTCGCTGGAGCGAAATCTTATCGGTAGGCGGCATCAACGCCTGGCACCACGCGGCCGTCAGGGCACTTGAGATAGAGGCCGGCCAGGCGATCCTGGATGTGGGATGCGGACCCGGCTGGGTCACCCGGCAGATAGCGGCGCGAGTGGGTCCCGGCGGGCATGTAGTAGGACTCGACCCGTCGCCGAGCATGTTGAGACTCGCGGCCCGCGAGCCCTCAGCCCACGTGCAGTGGGTCAGGGGGCGCGGGGAGCACCTTCCTTTCGCCGACAGGACCTTTGACGGCGTGACGGCCCAGTTTTCCCTCCGAAACATGGGGTCGTGGCGAGACGGGATCAAGGAAATGGTGCGAGTGACAAGGCCGGGCGGCAAGGTCGTCGTTCTCGACCTGGTGCAGCCGGTGAGCACCCGGGGGATGATGGCTGCCCGAGCCCTCGGCATTGGCACGTGGGCGCTGGCGGAGAGTGGATGGCCCGGCTACCGGTGGCTCGCCCGGTCCGTGAAACGCGCTCCCACGGTGGAGGAAGTCGAGACCCTGCTTGCCGCACAGGGCGTGTCGCTCGTCATCCAGCACCGATGGCTCGGAGATCTCGTGCTGCTGGTGGCGGCGGAGCGACTCGGACGGGCGTCAGGCGGCGGACGTGTGGCGTCGGCGCGGGGCTCACAGGTAAGCGACGGCATGATGCTTGCCCGCGGGGAGGAGCTGCGGCCGCACGGTCCGATGGAATAGACACGGGGTTCAGGCAGGCGTGACCGCCAGCCCACTCAAGGAACCCGCGAGACATGTCGAGGGCCAAGATCACGGGTCTCGGTCGGCGGGGGCCTGTTCTGCTGCTTCAGGCACGATAGTGCGCTGTCAGAAGACGGTATCGGCGCTCCTCGATCCGCCGACGGGGCGCGAGGACGGCTCTCGGGAAGCAGCATGGGGAGCTTCGCGAGAGTGTTTTCGCGTCCGGTTCCCCGATTGGCGTGGGTGGCAGGGTCTTTTGTGCCTTTTGGCAGATCGGAGCCGAGGCCTCATTCGCCGGAGCCCGTCGAGGCGGCCGGGCGTCGGGTCAGCTTGCGCAGCCACGCGCCGATCGGGTCGTGATACCGGTCGGCTACGCGCTCCTTGAGCGGGATGATGGCATCGTGGGTAATCTCGATATTCTCCGGGCAGACGTCGGAGCAGCAGTGCGTGATGTTGCAATAGCCTATCCCCGCCTCGTTTTCGAGCAGATCCAGACGGTCGCCCGCATCGCTCGGGTGCAGTTCAAGTTCCGCAAATCGGACCATGAGCTGTGGACCCCAGTACCGGTCGGTGCCTCCGTGCTCCCGCAGCACATGACAGACATCCTGGCACAGAAAACACTCGATGCAGCGGTGAAATTCCTGAACCCGGTCCACCTCCCACTGGGGCAGATCAAACGGAGGCGGCTCGTTGGGTCGGAACGCCGGGTCCAGGTCACGCGCGCGATCGAAGTTCCAGGAAACATCGGTCACCAGGTCGCGGATCAGGGGAAATGTCTGCAGCGGCCGGACATGGATGTCGGCGCCGCCATACGCATCCACCCGGGTCTTGCACAGAAGGCGTGGCTGTCCATTCACCTCGGCGGCACAAGACCCGCAGTGCGCGGCCTTGCAGTTCCATCGGACCGCAAGGTCGGGCGCCATGTACTCCTGGACGTACTCGAGCGCGTCCAGCACCACCTGGCCGGGTTCGACCGGCACATCGTACGCGACCTCCACGCCGCCGCGCTGATCTCCGCGATAGATGTGGAGCGTAACCATGTGCGCTCGCTGTGCTGCCTCCGTCATGTCTGGTCCGCCTCCTTAGAACCACCCGAACCACCCGAACCACCCGAACCACCCGAACCACCAGGACGGCCGGGACCGCCAGAACTGGCGGTGGCGGGCCGCTCGGTCCGGGCCGCCGCCGGCTCCGCCCCGACCACCGGTTCCCGCCGCACGCGCAATCCGCCTTCACCGCCCCGGGTGGTGATGAGATTGAATCGACCCCACGCGGGATCCTCACGCGGGAAGTCCTCTCGAAAATGGGCGCCGCGGCTTTCCGTACGTTCGATAGCACTCACGAAAATCGCCTCGGCGAGCACCAGCATGGCTTGCAGATCTAAGGCCAGATTCCAGCCGGGGTTGAAGGCGGGGCCCCCGGTAACCTGAAGGGACACCGCCTGCCGCTGGAGGGCCCGGACCCGTTCCAGGCCCTGGGTGAGCCCGGTGCCAGTCCGGATGAGACCCGCATACTGGCTCATAGTCCGACGAAGGTCCGCCTGGATGGCGTATGGATTGGCCCCCGCCGTCCGGCCGAGCGGCGCCAGCGCCTCGGCGATGGCGAGCTGCACCTCTGTCTCGGCGATCTCCGACAGCTGGGGGTCGTCCCGAACTTCAGCGGCTGCCGCGAGCCCCGCGCGCCGCCCGAAAACCAGGAGGTCGGCCAGGGAGTTGCCACCGAGACGGTTAGCCCCGTGGACGCCCGCGGCCACTTCGCCGGCCGCATAGAGGCCGACCACTGCGGTGGCGCACGTATCAGGATCGACGCGCACCCCACCCATCATGTAGTGAACGGTCGGAGCGATCTCCATCGGCTGCCGCGTGATGTCCACGTCCGCCAGCTGCAGGAACTGATCACGCATGCCGGGCAGTTTTCGCAGGATGAACGGCGCCCCGCGATGGCTGATGTCAAGCCAGGCGCCCCCGTGGGGCGTCCCCCGGCCGGCGGCCACCTCGCTCGAGATGGCGCGGGCCACCACATCGCGCGTCGAAAGTTCCATCCGCTCCGGGTCGTACCGGGTCATGAACCTCTCATGGTCGGCGTTATAAAGAAGCCCGCCCTCGCCGCGCACGCCTTCGGTAACCAGGAGCCCGCGGACGCCGGGGGGCCAGAGCATGCCAGTGGGGTGGAACTGCACCATCTCCATGTCCACCAATTCCGCTCCCACGGAGAATGCCAGGTTCGCGCCATCGCCGGTTGTCTCCCAGGAGTTGGAAGTCACCGAGTACAGGCGCCCCCATCCGCCCGTGGCTACAATCACGGTCGGTGTCCTAAAGAGAATGAAGCGGCCGTCGGCGCGCCGATAGCCGAGAGCGCCCGCTATCCGGCGTGCGTCGCGGAAGAGGCGCGTGATGATGATTTCCGGGTACACGGCCACTCCTTGGTGGACCGCCCGGTTCTGCAGCGTGCGGATAAGCTCTTTGCCGGTTCGGTCGCCTACGTGGGCTAGTCGGCGAAACGAGTGGGCTCCGAACGCGCGCTGCAGGATCTCACCCGTCTCGGTGCGGTCGAAGAGCGCGCCCCAGCCTTCCAACTCCAGCACGCGATCGGGAGCCTCCCGAGTTAAGAGCTCCACCATGTGGGCGTTGTTCAGGAAGTGGCCGCTCTTCATGGTGTCCTGGAAGTGCACCTGCCAGGTGTCCTGACCGTCCATATGACCGAAAGCCGCGGCCACCCCTCCTTCGGCCATGACCGTGTGCGCTTTGCCGAGGAGGCTCTTCGTGACCACGCCCACCTGTACGCCGGTCTCGGCCGCAGCCACCGCAGCCCGCAGTCCGGCCCCGCCCGCACCGATCACGAGCACATCCTGGTGGACCACTTCGTACGGCACGCCGGCTCCTGCACTCATTTGATGAGCCTCACGTCGGGAATGACACCGGCCAGCAACAGGCGAATGTACACGTCAGCGGCCAAGACCGAAGCCATGGAAGCCCAGGCGTACGAGCCATGATGGCGGTTCCACTCCGAAACCCGTCGCCACACCTGGTAGCGAAGGGGCGGCCGGGCCGGACGCATCGCCTGCGGACACGAAAAGCAGTCCAGGCGGCCGCCGACGAGATGGCGAAACGCGTGGCAGGACAGCGTGTAGGCGGTCAGCAGCACCACGTTGACCAATAGGATCAGGGATCCGATCCCGATTCCGAAATGTCCGTGGAAGATGAACGCCATCACGGTGTCCTTCCACAAGAAAACGAGGACGATGGCGGCCAGAAACCACCAGTAACGGTGCCACTGGTTCCAGACCCAGGGCGCCTTTTTCTCCCCCGTATACTGCTTTCCGAGCCGCGGCCGCTCGGGGCGGGCACACACGAACGGGTCGGCCGCAAAGGCATGGTAGTACTCGCGGCGGTAGTAGTAACAGGTGCCGCGAAAAAGCAGCGGAATCCACGCCACCAGGACCGCGGGCGCTATCGGCATCCCGAGCCAGCGGCCAAGGGGCGGAGAATAGAAAGGAGAGAGATAGTTGCCGTACTGGCCGGTGTGGGTGAACAAAACCACGACCATCGCATAGACGACGAACGCCGAAAACGCCACGACCGTCATCCAGGGCTCCGCCCAGGCCGGCCACCGCCCCTCTTGCCGTGACCGGACTTCCGAGGCCACGATGTGCGCCACGTCCTCATCCCTCCGTCCTGCATCCTAAGGCGGCCGTCGGCGGGTTGTCGTCTTGCGCCGGACCTTCCCACCTGTCAGGCTACGTCGCCGGCCGCATCCTCTCTACGGCCGGGAGGAGGGCGTTTTTGGCTCGTTCTGCCCGACTGGGCGGGGAGAGTGGCTCCATTCCAACGGGGTCGACCATACCCGGCGCCGGGTCCCTTTCGCCGGACGGGCTTGGCCCTTCAGCATGGGATCTCGCGGCTGTCGGCCGTGTCCGCCAAGAGAGGTTCGCCGTACGGTCGGATCACCAAGACCCGGATGAGGGGGAGAATGCATGGCGGTACGGGCGGCTCACCTTTCCATCCTGTCGGTGGCGGCCACGGTCGACCGCCTGTATGCGATCGCCGTGCTGAGCGCGGCCGCGTCCGCCGACGGTCTGCAGGTGGACGTATTGCTGGATGGCGGAACGGTCCTGGCCGCGCGGCGCCCCTCGACCTCATACCTGCTGCCGGTGAGTCCCGATTATGCCTCCGCGGGGACGGTGGCCTTCGACCGGGCAGAAGACACATTGCGGGATCTGCTGGGCGTTGGCGTGCTCCCTTCGTGGACCGCCCTCTTGGCCTGGGCGGCCAAGAACGGGGCGGTTCGGGTGCGGGCCTCCGCCGACATGCTGCATCTGCTGGGCCTCACGCTGGCGGAACTGGATGGGGTTGTCGAAGGGGTGGACGACGTGGGTCAATTTTTAGAGGAGGCCGGCGATGGGGCCCTCCTGGTTGTCTGATACGGAGCCGGCCGCACGGGTTAGGACGCGTGGTCTGTCCGAACGTTCACGCGCCGCGCCGGGCCGGAGCTCCTCCGCACAGCTTTTCCTCATCGTCTACGCGGGAACCGCCGACCGCCTGTACCCGGCGGGACTTCTGGCGGCCCGCGCCCTCGAGCGAGGCGAGTCGGTGGACGTCCTGCTTACGTTCTGGGCCTTGATGGCGGCACTGAAGACGCCGGCCGCGTTTGCGAACCGTGTGAGCCGCGACTACGGGACCCAGGGCGAGGCGTTCCTTGAGCTTCTGCACGAACGGGTCGGGGCATCCTGGATGGATGTCATGCGTCAGGCCCAGGGCGGCTCGCTACGGGTGCGTGCGTGCGCCTTCACCTTGGACCTGTTTGATCTGACGCTCGATGACCTCGATCCCCTCGTCGAAGATGTGGTGGGGATCGGTTCATTCATTGATGAGGCGGAGCAGGGCCGACTCCTGGTTTTTTGATGAGACGTTCGGCGGGTGTCGGCGACATGATGCCGACGTCCCGTCACATCGCGCGGCCGGCCCTGTCGCCTGGCCGGCGCACGCATGCCGTGTGACCCAGCAGACTGCGAGCTCGGGTGTCCTCTCCCCCGTCGTTCTTCATTGTCCCAGACCATAACCGTACGACGCGCCTGCCCGGCGCGGATGGCGGCGGCATTCTCAGGATGACCCCGCACCCCCGGGAAAGCCGTGTGCAGCCGCCTGCCGACGCGGCCCAAATGGGGGCGGAGCCGGCCGGATGTGAAGTGTGCGTGGAACACGATCGATAAAGGAGTTGTCAATCGTTGCGTGGAATGCACCGTTGTCGGAAGCCTTTTCCTGCCCAGTTTAGGCTGACACCCGGATACCCTGAGTAATTTTCCATGAGACGTGAGAACTGACCCTGAGGTCAAGAACGGCAGCGTGTGAGAAGAGAGGAGCGACAACGTGAAATCTCGCCGATGGCGGGGATGGGCGGCGGCCCTGTTGGGTGCGGGGGCGCTGGTGCTGGCGGGCTGCGGGGCGGCCGCGTCCACGAGCGGGGGCATCGCCCCCGGGCTCAACAGCAAGTCGGTCACCATGGTGGGCGGCGTCCAGGTCGAGCCCAACTGGTACTTCCCGGTAGTCTCCGCGGCAGCCTGCAGCGTCATCAACTACAGCATCGCATCCCAAATGTATTACCCCCTCCTGTTCACCAACACGAAAGACCAGATCGATTATTCGAAGTCAATCGCCTCGGGCATCGTCGCGTCCCACAACGACACCGTGTACACCATCAGCCTTCACCACAACTGGAAGTGGAGCAACGGGCAGCCCGTTACCGCTCAGGACGTGGTGTACTCGTGGGACATTGTCAAAGGGTCTACGGCCAAGGGTGCTCCCTGGCAGACCTGCGGTGATGGCAGCGGCGGCGTCCCCACGCTGTGGACCAGCGTAGTCGCCAAGGGGCCCTACACCGTGGTCGTAACCATCAACAAGCCGACCAACCCGGTCTGGTTTGAATACAACGGGATTGCCGCGAACCTGGTTCCCATCCCCAAGGCCACCTGGGACCGGTACCCGAACATGATGCAGGAACTGAAGTTCATCAACAACATCGCCAACTCGCCGTCCAACCCCGTCTACAAGGTGGTGGACGGACCGTACTCGTTCGGCACGTACGTCAACAACGAGTACTGGACGCTGGTGGCCAATCCGAAGTTCACCCTCAAGAAGGCAACCATCAAGGAACTGCTGTTCGAGTACGAAACCTCAAACTCGAACCTGTTTGCGGGGCTCCGCAAAGGGCAATTCGCCTATGCGACCATCCCCACGTCCTATGACAAGGACGTCAAGCAGCTGCCCAAGTACTACCAGGTGCAGAGCGCGCCGTACTCGTTCTGCTTCAACTACATGCTCCCGAATGTCGTTACGACAGGACCGGAGGCCGCTATCGGCAAGGTCTTCGCGCAGCACGCCGTTCGTGAGGCGTTGCAGCTCGGGATCGATCAGCCCGCGATCGTCCAGTTGATGGGCGGAGCGAAGCTGGCCACACCCGGCTATAGCCCGGTGCCCAAGCTGCCAAACAACCCGTTCTATGACCAGAGCCTCCAGAATCCGTACCCGTACAACATCCAGCGGGGCATCAAAGTCCTGGAGGCGGACGGATGGCACCTGCAGAACGGCGTCATGGTGAAGAACGGCCAGCAGCTGGCATTCCAGTTCCTCGTGGCGTCAGGTTCGACGACCAACACCAACATCGCCGAACTGATCCAGGCCGACTGGGCTAAGGAAGGCATCAAGGCCACCATCAAGGAGGAGCCGTTCAACCAGGTCATCGCCACCAATGACACCAACTTCCAGTTTGAGTGGTGGGGCGGAGGCTGGTGCTACGGAGCCACCGACCCAACCGGTGACCAGCTGTTCTCTGCCACCTCCGCCGCGAACACGAGCGGGTACAACAACGCGACGATGAACACGCTCATCGCGCAGTCGATCGCCCCCCAGTCGCCGGCACACGCTCAGCAAGCGCTGGACGCGTATCAGCAGTTCACGGCAAAGAACCTGCCCGTTATCTTCCTGCCGAACCTGTCAGGCATTCAGGTGGTGAAGACCGGGCTCCACGGAGTCAACCGGTACACGAACGACATCTCGGGATACGTCGAATACAACTACTGGACGGTGGGCTCCAACAAGTAGCGCGCCGCACCAGTCAACAGCCCGGGGGATGGTGACCACCACCATCCCCCGGGCCGTTTGCGATCGTGCTGAACGTGGCCAACGCCGCATCGTGCTGCGGAGTCCAATTTCTGGCGCGGGCGGTTCAGGGAAGGGAATCATTCCGCCATTGTCCACCGGACACGGGCTCCGGTTGAGTGCGGCCCCTTAAATTGGGCGGCGACGTGCCCCGTTCAGGAAGGCGGCTGTCACTGCTTTATCCGGGGGCGGGTCCGTAGTTCGGCGCGCGGCCTTCCAGAAAGGAACGAAGGCCCTCTGAAGCCTCGGCGTTTCCGGCCTGGAGCGTGACGGCCTCCTGTTCGGCTGCCAGCTGACCCGCATGGTCCCGCTGCCCGCTCGTCGCCAGCAGCCGCTTGGTCTCGCGTTGGGCCATATGGGGTCCGCGGGCGAGATCCCACGCCCAGCGCTCCGTGACCTTCTCCACTTCGTCATCGGGGACCACCCGATTGATGAGTCCCCACTGGAGGGCGTCGTCCGCCCCGAGCGTTCGCCCTCCCATCAAGATCTCCTGAGCGCGGCGCGCACCGACCATGCGCGGGAGCCAGTAGGTGGCTCCGCCGTCTGGAGTCAGGCCGACCCGGTGGTAGCCGGCGGCGAAACGACTCGATGATCCCGCCACCACGAGGTCACAGGTCAACACGAGGCCGAACCCGCCCCCGACGGCCGGACCCTTGACGGCCGCCAGGACCGGGAACGGAAGGCTCTGGAGCACCATGAGACTTTCGTGCATCAGGGCGGCCAACTCGGCCACGTATTGGGAACGCTGCCCGCCTCTGGCCTCCAGTTCGCGCACATCGGCCCCCGCGCAGAATGCCCGTCCCGCTCCGGCCAGCACGAGGGCGCCGATGGCGGGGGATGTGGCCAACGAAGCCAGCTGGGCCCGCAGTTCCTCGGCCATTGGCATGGTGAGCGCATTGAGTGCCTGCGGGCGGTTTAAACGCACAAGTGCGACGCCGTCGCCCACCGACACTTCGATATCGGCCATCGGGTCCTCCGTTCGTCCTTTTGATCGTTTTGGTCGTTTTGGTCCTGTCCCCTGCCGGCCTTGCTTACGCTTCGGGAAGGAGACTCAGGCCGGCGCCCAGCGACTGCCCGCCGTCAATCATGATGTACTCTCCGGTCATGAAGGCGGCGAGCGGACTTGAAAGATAGACCGCGAGCCAGCCAAGTTCCTCTGGTCGCCCGGTCCGACCGAGCAGGATGGTATCGGCCAGACGGCGGGTGATCTCCTGACCAACGGCCGGAGCCATGTGCCCCTGGAATCCTTCGGTCACAAACAGACCGGGACCGACGGCATTGACGCGGATGCCGGCCGGGGCCCACTCACGCGCCAGGGTCTTGGTCAGACCGTACACCCCGGCGCGCGCCGCCACCGAGTGCGCGATGCCGGGAATGCCGCGGGAGAGGGACGGGATCAGGATGTTGGTAATGGCACCGCCGCGGCCCTGCCGCAAGAACACCTGTCCGACGGCGCGCGTGACCCGAAATGTGCCGTTAAGATTGGTCTCGATGACCGCGTTCCACCCGCGATCGGTAAGCGCTTCCGCACGACCCGGAAACTGGCCGCCCGCATTGTTCACCAGGATGTCCAAATGGCCGAACCGCTCCAGCGTGCCGGCTACCAGGGCATCCACCTGGGCCGTATTTCGAATGTCGGTGGGCCGGGCCCAGGCCTCGATGCCCTCGGCAGCGAAGTCACGGACGGCGTCGTCCAGCGGACCCGGGCGACGGGCGGCCAGCACCACGATGGCGCCCGCCCGTCCCAACTCGCGGGCGATGGCCCGGCCGAGACCGGTACCGCCGCCGGTCACGATAGCCACAGCATCCCGGAGGAGCTCCGGATGAAAAGGCCTCAGGGACGGCTCCGCGGAGCCCTCCGGTTCAGTCATGCCGCGCCTCCTCCGCGCGCAGGACCTCGTCCCGCACGGCGTCGCGCTGCACTTTCCCGGTGGTGCTCCGCGGGAGCGCGGTCTCGCGGAGAAACGTCACACCGCGGGGCCGCTTGTAACGCGCCAGGTGACTGAGGCTCGCCGCCTCTACATCCTCGTAGGAAAGCGCGGCTCCGTGCTCAAGCACGATCACGGCGTGGACCCGTTCGCCCCACTCCGGGTCAGGGACACCCACGACACAGACTTCAAGCACCCCCGGCAAGGCCGCCAGAACGCGTTCGACTTCCGCCGGGTACACGTTCTCGCCGCCGGTCTTGATGAGAGCTTTCCCGCGGTCTGCGAAAGTAAGCGTGCCATCCTCGTTCTTCCGCAGGAGGTCTCCGGTGTGGAGCCATCCCCCGCGGAAGACATCGGCCGTGGCCTGCGCGTTCCGCCAGTATCCACTCATCAAGGTGGGGCCCCGCGCCACCAGCTCGCCCACGGTTCCCTCGGGGACATCTCGCATCTCTTGGTCCACGACCCGCAGCGTCAGCAGGGGGGCCGGCCGCTTTCGCAGGGAGGGCAGGGTGCCGCGGGGCGTGTTGTGCCACGCGACCAGGTAGCTCGTCTCCGTAAGCCCGTAGGCGTCATAGTACGGGATGCCGACCGTGTCGGAGAACTCCTGCAGTACGGCGGTCGTGAGGAGGTCGCCATAGCCGGCAGCGAATCGCATCGAGCTCAGGTCGTAAGAAGGCCGCGCCCGGTGGCGGGCGAATGCGGTGACCGTTCCCGGCACCAGGATCGTCCATGTGAGCCGATGGCGATCAATCATCCGATACATTGGCTCGGGATCGCTGCCGGGCAGGACCGCGTAGCGGCCTCCGCTCAATAAGGTGGCGTAAAGCGACTCATCCCCGGCGACATGATAGAGAGGGAGCCACCCCACATACCCGTCCTGTTCACACAGGGAAAACCACTGGGCTATGCCGAGGGCGCGAAAGGCAGCGGCCCGCTGCGAGATCATGGCGCCTTTGGGAAAGCCTGTGGTCCCGCTCGTATAGAGGATGTTATGGATGTCGGAACCGCTGATCGGCCAGTCCGGTTCACCCGCGTCGGCCGCCGCCATCATGGCCGCGTAGTCGACGTCGCCCTGGGGGCGCTCCCCTTCAGGGGCATCCAGGTGAATGATGTGGAGATCGCGGGGCAGGATGCCCCTCAGCTGTTGCAGTAGAGGGTCGTATGCCCGGGAAATCAACAGTGCCTTCGGGTCGGTGTCGGTGAGACTCCGGAGCGCCTCTTCCGGGTGCCACCGGATGTTGACCCCGACTACGGTGACGCCGAGCTTGGCCGAGCCGAGATACGCAACAATGTACTCGACGCGGTTTTCGCTGACGACGGCCAGGCGATCGCCTCGATGTAGACCAAGCGCGACAAGCCCGTGGGCGAAGCCGTTGGCGTGCTCGTTTAACTGCTGGTACGACAATTCCCCGCCCGGCCACACAACCGCCGTGTCCGCGGCAAAGAGACTGGCCGAACGGCGCAGGAGACTGGCAAGAGACCAATCGTTCACACCGGCGGGCACCCCATTGTCGTCGGACACGCGTGTCGACACTCCTTTCAAACGTCTCGTGGTCCCTCGAAGACGGGCGGCGCCATTAGACGCTGGACTCCCAGCACACGCGTAGCGTAGGAGGATGAAGAGGTAGGCAAGAGGGCCGGATGTCGCAAGCAGTGTGCGTCCGCTGACCCTTGCGCGACACCAGAGCACGCGGCGGCCTCGCGGGACGAAGCGCGATGCGGCGAATCCGGCAGCGTGGCCGGCCCGCCGCTCTCAACCCGGCGGGCCGGCATTGTGTTGCGACGCCGACTTGCCATCGTGCGCCGGGTCGTGACCCGGTTTGCCGGGAGTGACCGAGGCACCTCCTTTTACCGCCGAGATGGGGATTCGCCCCGGCCGTGCGGGGTCGCTCGCCAATGCCGAAGGCAGGTGGCCGTGGAGTGTGGGGTCGTACAGGCCGCGGACGCTCGGGGGCGGGGGTTTTGGCCGGTGTCGGCTGACTGCGCGGGCCGGGGATTCATCTCCCCGAGACCCTGGGATGGGCTCGTTTTATTTGTAGGACGGCCACATGGAGCCACAGGGAGGTCCTCTCGCCGGCGCTCCCTCTTTCATGGTCGTCCGGGCGTGTGGGGAGTCTCACGCCGTGAACGGTCCCGCGCAACGCGTGAGCCAAAGCGCGCACGGCCCGCCCAGCCCGGGCTTCCTACTGCGGTGTTCTGGCGCTCCGCGCTTGGGCTTCGCAGCAGAGTCAAGCCAGCCGCGTCGCTTCCGTTCCGGCTTGGGCAGGGGGCGTTTGGCCGCTCCTTATCACCGCCGTGTCGTGGCGGCCGTGGCAGGCCCCGGTCCGGAGGGACTCCCGCGACAAGTGGACAGGCCGGGGGGCCCCATGTTTACATGCCCGACAGGCCACCTGCCGGGCGTCTCCTGGCAACCCATCCACGAACCTTTTGCACCTCGCAGTTTCCGGCATGGGTCCGTTTCCCCGGCATGCTGCGAGGGTTAGCCTACGGACAACAAGCCCAAGGGGGGAGGAATCTCCATGTCTCCCGGGTCGGGCAATTTCATTGTTGAGGGACTCTTCCTGCTCACGTTTGTCATAGGGCTCATCTGGCCGATTACGCACGGCCGATAGGCCGTCAAGGAGGGAGGTGACATCGGAATGAGCAACTGGACTGTGGCCTCACGGCAATCGCTGCGCACGGTGATGTCGGCCGATACCTGGCTGCCGACGGAGCTTCCGGAATACGCCCGCGGATTCATGTACATGCTGGGGTCCCTGACGGCCTCGAGCTTCGTGGTGCTGGTTGTCTCCGGCCTCCTGCTGGCCATGAACGGAGCAGACACGTGGTCGTACAACGGAGCCATGCGCTTCGTGGCGGCCACCCATTTCTGGGGTGTGCAGGCGTTCTTCTTCTTTATGATGCTGCATCTGTGGCGAGTGTTCTTCTCGGGGGCCTGGCGCGGCGGCCGGGGATTGACCTGGCTGTTGGGCGCCATCGCCTTTCTGGTCGCGATCCCGACGGCATTCACGGGGTTCCTTATCAACGGAGATCTTTATTCGCAGTGGAACGCGGTGCAGGCCAAGGATGGACTGAACGCGCTCGGGCTCGGCTGGGTCAACCTCACCAACGCGGGTCAGATGTTTGGCATGCACGTGGTGGTAATGCCGCTGGTGCTGACCGTCATTATCGGGCTGCACCTGGCGCTGGTGCGGGTGAAGAGCGTGGTGCCTCCATATCCCACTCACGCAACACAACCGGAAAGGGTAGGTGAATCGGGTGAGCGACGCGCGTGACGTAGCGGGCGAGTATCGGCTCGTGCCGGAAGATTTCGTGAAGCATCTCCTGCTGACGTTGGCCATTGTCGCCGTCGTCGTGCTGATAGCGTCTGCCCTGTTCGGGTTGCCGGAACAGCCTCCGCTTACCATCAAGGGGTACGCGACCGGGCACCCGGTAATCTTTGAGCAGGTCGCGCTCCGTGCGCTCGACGGTCAGGGGCAGCTCGCCAACTACGGCCCCCCGTACAACCAGGGCACGGGAAGCGTTCAGACCGGAATCCAGTCCGCGGTGGGGGTGCTGCATCCGATAAACGCGGCCCAGGACTTCATCCTGAAGCCGTTGGCGATGGCAGCGTCCATAAACCCGGCCATTCGCCCGGCCCTCAAGGCCTTCACCAACGCCCCCGCCGCCCAGCAGAAGCGGTGGGAGCAGGCAGCGACGACGGCCCTCGGTCACGCCGTCTATCGCCACGGGACCGTCGTGTGGCCGTCGGGCTCTTACGGACCTGTGCGGGCACTGATGACAGCGGTACTGAATCTCGGCCGCAGCGGACTTATGTACGGATCGCTGACCCGGAACCCGGCGGTGGTCGACCGGCTTGACAACCAAAACGCGCTCCTGTTCCTGCAAGGCACGCCGCTGCAGACGTTACCGGCGACGCAGAGTCTGCAGGGGGCCGCCTGGGGCATCATCCATCCAGCGGTCAACGGATATCCGGGCGCCTGGTGGATGACGATTCCCACCTGGATCTATCAATGGCCGGTGGTCGCCAACTCGGCGGCTCCCGACGCACTTGCGCTCGTCATCGGGTTCCTGTTCTGGGCCTTCCTCGCGGCCACGCCCTGGATTCCGGGATGGAGGCGGATCCCCCAGTATGTCGGCGTGCATCGGCTGATCTGGCAGGACTACTACCACGATCATCCGGCAAGCCCCACCGGAGCCCTGCGGCGGGAGGAGATCCACAATGCGTAACGGACGCGGCCTCGCCATCCTGCGAATGGTGGTGGGGTGCGCCTTGGGCGTGGCAGGATTCGGCACGCTCAGCGCAGGCTTCGTTGACTTGAGGCTGTCGAGTCTCCTGCTCGGGGCGGCTGCCATTGCCGCCGGGACGTTCATCGCTCTCGGGGTCCTGGTGCCCTTGCGGCGTGCGCCCGGCTCGTCGCACCAGAGGTAGGAGACAGCGCGGGAGGCCGCCGCCGGGCGGCCAGCCGCAACCGTGGTGAATGATGGCCCGGTCGGCAAGAAACGATGAGGCGTCGGCACCGTCGGAATTCGGTGCCGACGCTTCGTCTGCGAATCTCTGGATCGCCGCCTCGGTCGAGCCTGCTCTGGTTTCCCCGCCATGCCGCGCCACCGGATGCTGGCGGGCCACGGGAGGCCGCCGACGCTTTGGGGCAGGAATGGCCGTGGGGCCCCACGAACGATTCGTGGTGGGCAAAGGCGTCTCTGAGGGATGTGGACGTCGGGCGCTCCCGGCCGCGCCCATTCATTTTCGACGGGGCTTCCGGTTAATGCGAAACGAGCGTGAGTGCCGGTGAATTCTTCTTCGAATCGCCTTCTGGTCGAGCTTGACCTGCGGCTTCCGGTCAGTGCTGCGTCTTACGTGAACAGCGTACCGGTGGTCTCGCGACTGAATGTCCAGAGCCTGTCGGAGGCGGCGGAGCGTCGTGTGCAGGTGGTGATAAGCGGCCGCCCCCTCAGCACCGATTTCGCCCTGCACATTGATGAGCTGGGTCCCGGCGAGAGCCGCACCTTCGATGTTGTCGACCTTCCCCTGTCCCATGACTATCTGGCCGGTTGCTCGGAGCGGGAGTACCGGGATCTGACCATCGTGGCAACCTCCGACGCGGAAGAACTGTTTCGCGCGATCGTGCCTATGGAGATCCTGGCGTACGATCAGTGGGCGGGCATGCGGTCGCTGCCCGAACTGCTGGCCGCCTTCTCCCAGCCTAATACTCCTTCGATTGATGGTCTGCTGTCCGCGGCCAGCCGGATTTTGGAGAAGGCGAGGCCCGGGGCCGCAATCCGGGGATACCAGACCGGAAGTCGCGAAGATGTCTGGTATCAGGTTGCGGGCATCTACAGCGCTATTGCGGCCGAGCATCTGGTGTACAGCACCCCGCCCGCCTCGTTCGGCGTGGACGGACAGAAGATCCGGCTTGCAGAACGGATCTTGTCGGGGCGCCTCGGAACCTGCCTCGACCTCACCATGCTGGTCACGTCGTGCCTGGAGCAGGCCAGCCTCCACCCCGTCGTGCTGGTGAAAGAGGGGCACTCCTGGGTCGGATGCTGGTTGGTGGACAGCATACTCCCCACCGCCGTGACAGACGATGGCCAGAGCATCCGCAAACGTGTGCGGAGCGGCGAAATGGTGGTGTTCGAGACGACGGGTCTCACCGGAGCGGCTCCCATGGATCTCTCCACGGCCGTACGGGTCGGTGCGAGCCATCTGGACGATGACGCCGCGTTCCTCTTCGGACTCGACATTCGCCGTGCGCGGATGGAAAACATCCTGCCGCTGCCTTCCCGATGGGTCGGGAGCGAACCACCCCCTTCGAGTCCCGTGCGGGTGCCCGAAATTGAGCCGGCGCCCGAGTTCCCTCCCCTGGATGACGAGGCGTCTCTCGGCGATGGTGCGGGCCCTTCAGCGTCCGAGGGGAGGATTGCCCATTGGAAAGGGAAGCTTCTCGACCTCACCGGGACCAACCGCCTTCTGAACTTCCGTATCTCACGGACAACGATTCCGCTGCTGGTTCCTGACCTCGACCAGCTCGAGGATGCGCTGGCGGGCGGGAGGGGGTGGAAGTTTCGCTCGCTCTTCGAGTTTCTGCCCGATGAGGATCCCCGATCGGTGGCTATTGCGATCCGGCGGACAGGTGAGAACCCCTACGATGCGCTGGCCCGTGGCGTCATGGAAAATCGGGAGCTCCTGTCCGCGCTTCCGCCGCAGGATCTGACCACTCGGCTGGTCAACATCCTCCGGGCCAGTCGGACAAGCTTCGAAGAGAGCGGAGCCAATACGCTCTTTTTGTCCATGGGGATGCTGTACTGGCGTGACGAGAGCAAGCCCAAGCTCATGCCGGCGCCGATCGTGCTCATGCCGGTCACAATCTCGCGGCGCACGACCCGAAGCGGGTTTGAAATCACCCGCCACGATGACGACACCGTCGTCAATCCCACCTTGGTTCAGCTCTTGCGCGACCGATTTCAGCTGAATCTGAAGGGGCTTGACCCCCTGCCCGCGGACAAGGCGGGCGTCGATGTCGGCAAGATTCTCCAGATTTTTCGACTGGCCGTCGGCGACCTCGCTGGCTGGGAGGTGCGAGACGAGGCGTTTCTGAGCCTTCTCTCGTACGCCAAGTATCTAATGTGGAAGGATCTCGAGGACCGGGCCGAGGATGTGCGCAAGAATCGGGTGGTCGCCCGCCTTATCGACCCGGATCAGGGCGAGGCCGCCGTGGGGGCGCCAGACGCCTTCGCTGACCGGCGTGACATCGACGCGCGACACGCACCGTGGGATCTTCTCACCCCGCTTGACGCGGATTCTTCTCAAATGAACGCACTGAGCCGGGCGGCCGCGGGTTACGATCTCGTGCTCGAGGGGCCGCCGGGAACGGGCAAGTCCCAGACGATTACGAACCTCATCGCCCACTTCTTGGGAGCCGGCAAGCGGGTGCTGTTCGTGTCGGCCAAGATGGCGGCGCTGGACGTGGTGTCGGACCGGCTGTCGGCGGTAGGGCTTGGCCCGTTTTGTCTCGAGCTTCATTCCGCCAAGGCCAAGAAGACGGAAGTGCTAGACCAGTTCCGGCAGGCGCTCACGGCGGCGGAGTCCTATTCCGAGGCCGACTGGCTCGACGAAGGGCAGCGCCTTCAGGCGTTGCGGGCCGATCTGAATGCCTGGGTGGAGACCTTGCACCGCCCGCACGAAAACGGCCTCACTCTGCGCGATGCCATGGGCGTCATCTACCGTCACGCCGACTGGGATCCGGCGAGGATCGGGGCGTCCCGTGGCGACGAGCAGGTCACGGCGCGGGAGCTCAACGACCAACGGGAGATGGTGCGGTCCCTCGCCGGCGTCATCGCGGACCTGGAACATCCCGTGGCGAGCCACCCCCTCGTGGGAATGACTTACGAGACGGCCACGTTCGCCTGGGAAGACGAGCTTGCTGCCACACTCTCAGAGAGCGGCCGCATTCTCAAGCGAATAAAGGTGGCCGCGGCCGCCGTCGCGAGCGCGGTCGGTCCGGGCGGGCTCTCGGACGCCACCGAGAGTCTTGAGGCCTTCGACACGCTGTGTGAGGTGCTGACCCGGGAACAAGGTGTTCCCTCCGGTATTTTAGAGCGCCTCGACGACAACCCAGGCGAGCGACTCCACGAATGGGCGCGGCATGGCAGCGCCCGCAGCGAGGCAGGGCGCACGCTTGGCGAGTGGTTTCGAGCGGAGGTGTCGGTGGTGCAGGGGGAGCCGCTCCTGGCCGAGTGGACCGCCGCCCTCGCGCGGGGGGGACTCACGCGCTGGCTTGTGCGCCGACGGATTGTGGCGCAGCTCCGCCCGTACGCCGTGAAGCTTCCTGCGGGCTCATCTTTAGATACCGCCCTTCATGCTCTGAGCCAGATCAACCATGAAGATGGGCACATTGCGGAGTTCGCGGACGAGGCCGCCCGCACGCTCGGCAGCACCGTGTATCGGGGCACCGATACCGACTGGGATGCGGTCAACAGTATGGCCGACTGGGCGGACCAGTTTAGGGAAGCCCTCTGGCGATGGGCGCTTACCCAGACTGACGGCCCGTTGGCGCGGCACACCTGTACCAGATGGACGAAAGCACGAGGGCACGAAAAGGCCCGGCCCGCCCTGGAAGAATACCGCCAGGCATGGCAGGAGTACCACGCATTCCGGGTCACGCTTACCCGCCTTACTCAGGGCTCGGAGCCTCAAAGCCTCCCGGACGGGTTTTCGGCCCTGGGTCAGACGCTCAGGCGCTGGGGCGAGGCGCGCTCTGAATGGCACCTTTGGGCCCGCTTCATGGAACTGCGTCATCAAATGGCCGACGCGGGCCTCGGGCCCATCATCACGCGTTTGGACGAGCGAAGGGTCTTGCCCGAAGACCTCGAGGCCTACTGGGACTACTCTTATCAGTACGGGTGGTTCCGCGCCGTGATGGACGGCGAAGCTCCTTTGCGGAACTTCTCACGGACGGATCGCGAGCGAAAAATTGCGGAATTCCGGGCCCTCGATCGATCCTTCCAAGATGCGACCGCCCGGTATCTGGTCGCGACGCTGGCGTCCCGGGTTCCCCGGGTTCAGCCGGGGAACCCGCCAGGCCCCCAGATGCGGGTCTTGCAGCATGAGCTCAACAAAAAACGGGCCCACTGGCCCGTCCGCAAGCTTATCCAGGCGATGCCCACGCTGCTGACCCAACTGAAGCCCTGCCTCTTGATGAGTCCCCTCTCCGTGTCTCAATATCTCGATCTGGACGCCCGCTTCGATGTGGTGATCTTCGACGAGGCGTCTCAGATTCCCGTATGGGATGCCGTGGGCGTCATCGCGCGCGGCGCCCAGGTGATTGTCGTCGGAGACCCGAAGCAGCTTCCGCCCACCAACTTCTTTGATCGCCAGGGATCCGACGATCCGGTCGATGAGGGGCCGTTAGAAGATCTTGAGAGCATTCTCGATGAATGTCTGGCCTCCTCGCTGCCGACGCTCCGGCTCGAATGGCACTACCGGAGCCGGCACGAAAGTCTCATCGCGTTCTCCAATTATCGATACTACGAATCGCATCTCGTCACGTTTCCATCTCCGGTCACAACGGACCACGCCGTGCGGCTTCAGCCGGTGGATGGCGTCTACGATCGCGGCCGCACCCGGACGAACCCTGAAGAGGCCGCGGCGGTGGTAGAGGCCGTCCTCGGCCATTTTCAGGCAGGGGCGGAGGCGGCGCCTTCGCTGGGTGTGGTGACGTTTAATCAGAACCAGCAGCTGCTCATCGAGGAAATGCTCGACCGGAAGCTGCGGGCGATGCCCGAGGTGGAGGATCGGATCAACCAGGCCCGGGAGCGGCTCTTCATCAAGAACCTGGAGAACGTGCAGGGCGACGAGCGCGACATCATCTATTTCTCGGTCACTTATGGGCGCGATGCAAATGGCCTGATGGCCCTCAATATGGGGCCCCTGAATCAAAATGGCGGGGAGAGGCGGCTGAACGTCGCCATCACCCGTGCGCGGCTGGGGGTGGTCATTTTCTCCACCATCACGGCGGATGATATCGATCTGGGCCGCACGCGGGCACGCGGGGTTGCCGATTTGAAGGACTACCTCCACTACGCGCAGCACGGGCGCATGGCGGGTGCGGCGGAGGATGCGAGCGCGCGCCGGCAGGCCCACCCGATCGAGGAAGGCATCCGCACCCGGCTCGAAGCGCGGGGATACGTGTGCCAGGGCCGTATTGGCGCCTCGGGTCACCGTGTGGATGTTGGGGTGGTCGATCCAAGGGACCCCGCCCACTTTATTCTGGGCGTCGAGAGTGATGGTGACAGCTATCTCGCGCTGCCCTCTGCCCGCGATCGGGACCGCCTCCATCAAAGCGTGCTGGAGGGGCTCGGCTGGGAGTTGGAGCGGGTGTGGTCACTCGACTGGATGACGCACGCGGACCGGGAAGTGGAGCGGATCCACCGGCGGCTGCAGACGATCTTGAAGCCCGAGGCGGAGGTCTCCCGCCGCGCGCGTCGGGGTTCCGAACCGATCTTGGCGACGCGTCCCGATTTTCTCGCGGGCGGCGGCGGACAGCACGCGAGCGGAGAGGACGTGCGCGGCCCCGACGGGTCATCAGACTCCGGGACGCCCCTGACGCGAATCGATGTCCGGGAGTTTCTGAAGCTGAGGCATCTCGAAGTCATCGATAACGGTGCCAGCGGCGGGGCTATCTGGGTGTTGGGCGGCGCCGATCTGGGAAGCGTCCTGAGCCCTCTTGGCAGTTGGGGTGTACGGTTCACGTTTGCCCCGCACGGGGGCCGGGCGTCGCGGAATCGCCCGGCATGGTGGACCCGGGACGTGTAGCTGCCGGCCGCCGCGAGGCCATAAGGTAAATAGGGCTTATAGATCCTGGGGTTTGCGGTCGAAGGACCGTGCCAGGCTACAGCCCACCCACATACCCTGGCGGCGATGGAGACGACAGCGGTTTCACCGCGTACGAGTCGGAGCGCCTCGCAGGGGCCCGTCCGTCAGTGGGGGCTCGCTGCTTACTGGTTCTCGCTGAATTTCCAGGGAGCCGCGCTCATCGCAATCGTGGTCCCCGAGATGATCTCCCGCATCAACAAAGTGGGCAGAACGACTGAACTGGCCCGCCTTGCCGCGCTGGCGGCGTTCGTCACCATGGTGGTCCCTCCGCTCATTGGCATCGTGTCAGACCGGCTGCGCGCGCGGGGCACAAATCGCCGGACTCTGTTGGTCGCGGGGACCGCGGTCAATGTGTGCGGGCTCGTCGCCGCCTCGCAGGCAACCTCCGTGGAAGCGCTGGCCGGTCTCATCGTGGTTGCCCTGGTGGGACAGAGTGCCGCGACCGCCTCCTACCAGGCGATGCTGCCGGAGGTGGTGCCGCGCGAGCATTGGGGATCCGCCTCAGGGTATATGGCGGTCGCGAGCCTGGCCGGCACGGTGGCAGGTCTGGCTACAGCCGGGCTCGGAAGCGTCGAAACGGCGTACTGGGGCATGGTGGGCGCGGCGGGGCTAGGCGCGCTGTATACGACTGTCACGGTACGGGAGCCCGCACGGGTGGTGGATGTACAGGGTCGGGTGACTGTGCGCGACTGGCACCGCTTCCGGTGGGTGTTTGCAGCCCGATTCATGGTGATCCTGGCCCAGACCCTGCTGATGACCTTTGTCCTTTATTTCTTTGAAGAGGTGCTGCACGTCCGCCGCGCTGCCGGCGGGACCGCATTGGTGGCCGGGTTAGCGTTGGTCGGTGCGGGCGTGTCGGCCTTCTCGATGGGCCGGGTGTCAGATCGGCGCGACCGGGCACTCGTGGTGGCGTGGGCCGGCATCCCTATGGCAGCCGCGGTGACCGGGTTCGCACTGTGGCCTAATCCCCGTGCGATATTTGCCCTCGCCATCCTGTGGGGCCTCGGGTACGGAGCGTTTCTGTCGGTAGACTGGGCCCTCGCGCTGGATTCGATTCCGGATCTTGCCAACGTGGCACGGGATCTCGGTGTCTGGGGCATCGCCTCCAATCTCCCGGCGGTGGTGGCCCCGCTCCTGGGCGGTTACATCCTGGCCCGGTCTGTAAACGCGGACGTAGGATACCGGGTGTTGTTTCTGACCGCGGGGGCGGCCTTTCTGGCAGGATCCCTCGTGGTGCTGCGCGTACGGGAAACTGCGCCGCGCATGTCGGCGGGAGCATGGATCTTCGTCTTTCTCATCGCGGGCATTCTTAAGGTGTACGTCACTATTGCCTACCGGGTGCGCTGGTCTGGCGCACTGCCCAAGGATCGACAGGGGCTCCTGGTAGTGGCAAACCACATCCATGACCTGGAGGGCATGGCAATCCCGTCCGGCCTGTTCTGGAGAGACCCGGGGGGCGGCGCCGTGGACTCGGCTGGGTCACGCCGTCTCTTTGAACCGGGATTTCTCGCCACCCGCAGTCCCCGGTGGCTAGGGCGGTGGCTCACCCCCATCAATTTGGGCCGGGTTCTTCGAACGGTCGGCGTGCATCCGATCGAAAACGAGCCGCTCCTCCGCCCTCCTGTCAGCTGGGCATATGGCATTTACCGGCGCCACGGGGACCTCTTGCTCGCCGACGTCTTCACGCCGCAGTTTCTTGGCGATCGTTATCCCGCCGGCGTGCGCCTGTCATGGCTGTGGCATATAGGGCACCATCCGCAGGAGGAGCGGCCGGTCTCTCACCGCGTTCTTCTCTCACCGTACCGGGAAGAATCGCGCAAGACGGTCCGGAACGAGGTGGTAACCGATCTGCAGGAACTGGTGCACGCGCTCCGGCGGGGGGCAACGCTCTACCTCACACCCGAGGGGCACATGACCGAGACGGGGGCGCTGGGACGGTTCCGGGCCGCCCTCGATTGGCTGTTGCCGGCTGCGCGCGATGTCGCCGTGATGGGGACGGCGTACGATCCCTGGGCGTCACGGCGACTTTCCCTGTATGTGTCTGTGAGCCGCTTGGCGCCTGAAGGGGGGATCCGTGACCAGATCCTGCTCCAGCGTCCTGTCACGGCGGGCCAACTGCTGAGCCAGTATGTCCTGCAGCACTCCGAAGGGGGTGCGCTCCCGGACCTGTTCCGCGCCGCACGCGGGTGGGCGGCGAGTGGAGAGTTGCCGCTCACGGACGACACCCGGATGGTTCTCCGCCATCTCCGCCCCGTGCTGGCCCGCATGGCACGGCGGGGGGTCATCCGCCTCGGCGGCGACCATTGGACACCGGGCGTCAGGGTGTCGGATCCGCGAATTCCTCTCGTCCCCAACATCGTGGAGGCACAGGCCGTGCAACTCGAGGAAACGCTGGAGGCAATCCGCCGAGTAGGCTCGGTCCCCGGTGCGGTCCCAGAGGACCACTCGAGCGCGCCCGCTACCTCCTGACCGGGGCGCCTCTTGGTCCGCCTCGAACTCCAGCACCGGTTAAAGAAGGCGATGGGAACACCGACCCGGCGATCCGTGGGACAGAGATGCGCCGGCCGCCGTTCGGGCGAAATTACCCGACTTTGTCCACCGTATCGAAAGAGGGAGGCCAGGACTTTAAGTCCTGGCCTCCCTCCAGCCCTCGGATCGGGACCGTGGCGGGCATGAGCCGCGGGCATGCCGCTCAGGGGCTTAGCGTCAGCCGGTTGAACCACTGGTCTTCCGTGATGGGGTCGAACGACTGCGGCACCCCATGGACGGTTTTTAACGTCACCTCGTGGGTGGTGGTCTGGGGCATATACAGGGCGGGAAGCTCCGTTGCCGCCATCTGCTGGTAGCGGTCCAGCAGCTGCTGTCCCCGCGCCGCCGTTGGCGCGACCCTCAGGCTGTCCAGCAGCTGGGTCATGGCAGGGTCGGAATACCCCCCGAAGTTAACTCCGCCACCCGGCGTGTACAGGTCGGTGCCGGACGGATAGTAGTTCGGGTAGTAGCAGTAGCCCACGTAGAACATGTCCCACTTGTTCCGGGTGGATGGGCTGGCCACCGTACTCACTTCCTGGTTGAAGGGCTCGGTGGTGAGGGTAACCTTGATACCCTCTTTCGCCCATTCCGACTGCAGGTACTGGGCCATGTTGGTCTGAGTGATGCTGCCTGACTGAATGAGGTAGTTCAGTTGCAGCGGCTGTCCGTTTTTCGTCAAGACGCCGTTTTGCATGCGCCAGCCATGAGACTCCAAGAGGCGCGTGCCCTTCTGGATGCTGAACGGATAGTGCTTCAGATGCGGGTCGTAGAACTGGTTCGTCGGTTTCGGAGGGATCGGCCCGTACTCGGGCTGTCCGAGTCCCAGTGCGAAGTGCGCGATGAGGGCCTCCTGGTTGATGCCCATCTCCAACGCCTGCCGCACGTACAGGTGGGACAGCACGCCCCCTCCGGGAGCCTGCGGGAACATATTTAGAAAGATGCTGTTCTCGCAGTAGCTGTAAGGCGCCACGGTCACCTGATATCCCGAACGGGTCAGGGTCGCACGGTCTTTGTAGTACGAGTTCGGGAGCGTGGCGGTGGCAAATTCGCCCTTCCGGAGACCCAGGTATTCGCTGCTGGTTGAGGTCTCGTACTCAAACACGAGCTTCGTGACCGATGCCTTGTGCCCGTCGTAGTGAGGATTCGCCACCAGTGTCCAGTACTCGTTGTTCACGACCTTGCCGATGTGGTAGGGCCCGTCAACGACACGGTACACCGGGTTCGCGGGCTGCGCTCCCACTTGGAGGATGAAGGCCAGTTCCTTCGTCATGTTGGACGACCGATCCCAGAGCGCTTTCGGAATAGGAATCAGCTGCGCGATCCCGTTGTGCTCAAACCAGCTCGGTCCGACCGGCTTGGTGGTCGTTACGACCAGCGTATGGGAGTTGGGGGTGCTGACGCTCTTCCACAGCGCCGGCATGCCGCCGACCGCTGAAAAGCAGTCGCTCCATGGCGCTTTCGGGTTGTTGGCGGCCTTGATGATGGCAAATGAATACGCGGCGTCCTGAGACGTGACGGGGGTGCCGTTCGACCAGTGCCATTTGGGATTCAAGTGCACGGTGAACGTCTGGTCATGGTTGCTGACGTCGATGCTGGAGGCGATGGAATTCTTGAAGTCGATGCCGTCGGTGTTGGAGATGTAGATAAGCGGCCGATATAGCAGGGCGGCCGTGGTCGCGTTGGTGGTGGAGCAGCCGGCGCTGGACGAGACCGGGAACCACCAGTTGATGTTGGACTGGATACCGCCGACCAGTGTCACCGAATGAGATACGGGGGCACTGACGGGAGCCGCGCCGCAGGCCGCGATGAAGCCGACCATCGCGGCCGCTGCCGCAACGAAACCGGCTCGACGATAGAACGTCATGGTCATCTCCTTCTGATATGAGGTCGGCGGCGACTATGCGCGAGCATCGCCGACCGAACGCGGGACGTCGGACATTCGGGACGGCGTGCGGACGACAAACCATGCCGGATAGGAGTTGGAGCCTCGATTCGCCGCCTCCCCGCACGCGCCCCGCCGTGCGCCGCTCTTTCATCCATGGACGCCGCCTCCACCACTCCCCATCCTGTCTTGGCGCCGTAGATAACCGCTGGGCCCCGGCCAAACGGACCGGGCCTTTTCGGGTATCGCCGTCACCAGCCGTGCGTCGGCAGAGGAGTTCTTCGTGCCTCCGACGATCGCGCGGCCAGTCACTCGGTCTCTTTGTGTCCGCAAAACAAAACACCCGCCCCCGCAAGGGACGGGTCCTGGCCCGTGGTACCACCCTGGTTCGCCCGATTTCGGGCCTCTATAAGGATAACGGTCCCGCTTGCAGCGGCCGGATCGGACTACCGGGACCCATTGTCCTTTGGCCCGACCAGCTCTGGGAGGAGATCATCATATCCCGGACACCGACTTGCACCATCGTGTCGGCTCTCTTGGACCAAGGATACGAGGCATTGTTCCCTTCATCGCCTGTACGCGTCCCATCATATCCGCCCAGCCGGCCTCGCGGCAACTGTCGGCGGAAAAGTTTCGCGTATCATGCACGCCTGAACACTGGAAGAGGGGGGACGGCCCCGGACAGATCGCGAGTCGGTAACGGTCAGGGGAGACGAGGCTCGGCTCTCACAGACCGCGGCGGGCGCCCGCTCGGGAGAGTTGACGGAGTCAGTCCCGGCTCGTTCGGTGTGGGGAAGGCGGCGGCCCTCTCCCACGCGCTGTTATCGGCCCCACCGGGAATGTTTCGAAATGTCGATAACGGCTGGTGTGGGAAAAGCAGGAAATCAGGGCCCCTCAGGTAAATATCTTCTTATCGATCGAATGTCGTTTCTGGGAGGGAATGCGATGAATATCCGATGGCCAGCCGGGATCGGTTCGGCTGGGATCCTGCTTCTTGCCACGACGCTGGCCGGCCCCGCGCATGCCAGCAATTATCAAGCGCTTCCCGGCAATACGGCTACGGCTCTGATTCGGCAGTCTTCCAAAGCCGGGGCGGCCCCCAACGGCGAGCAGATAAACCTGCTGGTGGGGATGAACTTCGTGAATCCGACCAACTTTCCGTCCCTGTCGCAGTACATACTGGACACCGTCACCCCCGGGAACAAGCACTTTCATCACTACCTGACCCCGGCAGAGTTTCAGGCGAACTATGATCAGCCGGCGGCCGCCGTGTCGGCGCTCGAGAGCTATCTCACGAGCTTTGGCCTCATGGCCAGCACCACCGAGCCGGGCACGAATTACGTGTCCAACAACTATCTCTACGTGAGCGGCACCGTGAGCGAGGTAGAGCACGCCTTTCAGGTGAGGATCAACCACTACACGCTGCAGGGGCGGAGCTTTCTTGCCAATGCGCAGAACCCCGTTCTGCCCACAAGCTATCAAGGCTACAATCTGGCTTCAATGGTATCCGGCATCTCCGGCATGCTCACCTACTCGGCGTTTCACCCCATGACCGCCAACCAGAGCGTGGCGCCGAACGTCTCTCTGAACACATGCGCGTACCAGGGGTTCGGCGACTGTACGGCGCCGACGGGGCTCACCCCACAGGACACCCAGAGCATCTATGGTGCCACGCCACTCATTAACCAGAACATCACCGGAGCCGGTGAAACCATCGCCATCGCGACCCTGGCGCCGTTCCTGACGGCTGACCCCCCTAACTTCTGGAAGTACTACGGCATCAAGCGGACGGGCAGCCTGACAGAGATCGGCGTGGACCAGACTCTCCCGGCCAAGGGAGCGTCGGGGAAGGGCCAGGGAGGTTCCGAGACCAGCCTCGACGTGGAACAGTCTGGTTCCATGGCGCCCGGCGCCAACATCGAGGTGTACGCCGCCCCCAACACCAATAACGGCTTCATCGACGTCTTCAACGCGGTCGTGAACGGGTACAACGGCACCGTGCCGAACGTCATGTCCGTGTCGTGGGGCGAAGCGGAGCAGTTCGAGACGGCCGGATACGCGACCGTCATGAACCAGCAGTGGGAGCAGGGCGCGGCCGAGGGCATCAGCATGTTCGACGCCTCCGGAGACTCCGGTGCTTACGGCGCCTACGGCGTTCTCGGGTACAACAAGACCCTGTCTGTCATCACCCCGGCCGACCTCACGTACAGCACGGCGGTCGGCGGCACCACGCTCGGCTCGAGCCAGATCCCGACCGGCACCATCGGGATCCCGAGTCAGAGTCAGATTAGCTGCATGCCGACGAACGAGCAGGCCTGGGGATGGAACTACTTCCTGCCCTGCGCCGGCAGTCTCGGCTTTCACAGCGCGGCCCAGGCCGCACGAGCCCTGAAGCCTGTGGGCTCGGGAGGCGGATTCAGCATGTACTTCCCGAAGCCAAGCTGGCAGGCCGCTTATGGGGGAGCGCTCGCCAATGCCGGGGGCAAGGGCGTCCCCGACGTGGCACTGAATGCCGACCCCTTCACCGGCTACTCCATCTATGACTCGTCGTCGGCCTACACCACGTCCACCGCGGGATGGACAGATGGATGGGGCGGGACGTCGTTCGCGTCGCCCAACTGGGCCGGGATCGCGGCGCTTCTCGATCAGGCCAACGGCGGCTCGCTCGGCTTTTTGCCGCCGACCCTGTACAGCGTGGCCAATGGCGGGGGATTCCGCGATATCACCGCCGGCAACAACTGGCACTACAGCGCAGGAGCCGGGTGGGACGCGACCACGGGCCTCGGCGTACCCGACGTGGCGAGTCTCGCGGCAACCATCGCGGCGTACAACAAGTCGTAGAGGACCCTAAATAGTGGACCGGGCGCGTCAATCGGGCGCGCCCGGTCCCTTCGTACGGGGCAGGATTTGAGATTCCAGGAACTCCGCGGCGCGGGGCATCCAGCCAACGCGTTACGCGCCACGCCCACAGGCACGGCGGAGGGACCGGGCTCTCCCTCCACCGAAAGGGCGGTCCCCTTCGTGCACGCACGGGAAAAGCCTCAGAGATCCTCTCGGATGAGGGACACGACCCCCCGGCAAGCGGCTTGCCTCGCCTCCTGTCGACCCGGCCTGATGGTCTGATGCCGCCGGATGATGGCATCTCCCAACGATGCCTAGAATGCCTTGGAACATAAATTAATGGGGGCCTGCTGGGTCCTTGGTGTTTTCGAGGGCCGTGAGAGGCTCCGCTCCCGGCTCTGTCGGATTGTCACCCACATGCGCCTCGACATGCCGCGGGGGCGCGCGCCGTGCGCCGACGGACGGCTGTCCACTGGCCGGACGATGAAGAGAGGGCCTTCCGGCATCGAATAGGAGGGGATGCTCGTCAGGCGGGTCCAAAGCTCCGGCGGGAGGGGCTCACCGTGGTGAAGAACCGTTGGGACGAGCGGGGCCCGAGGACCTGACGGCAGGATGCCGAGGAGTACGACCACCGTCACCGCGACCGACTGAGTGATGGTGAGGGTCCAGGGGGCGAACGGGTGATCCGTCCCGGGATCATCCGATGGGGAAAGTCGGATTCCCGACATGCCCACACACTTTTCTTCCCACGGCTGGGCTTGAAGCCACCACCGGAACGGCGCAAGATCCCACGGCACCAGACCAGAGGGTGTCCCGCCCGCCCGCAGAATAACGGCGAGGGGCACTCGGGCGCGAAGATGCAGGCGGCATTTGCATGCGGTTCGATGCGCATAGCGCTTCAGTCCAAAGAGTCTCGGAAGCCGACAGCGCCTTCGTCGGGGCAAAGTGCACGGCGCCGACGGTGGGCGAAAGAGTCGCGGGAGCCGGCCGGACCCCGTGACGGGCCCGTCGGGAATCTCTCTGCCAGAAGCTTATGTTCCGCACCCACCGCAGACGGCCCTCCATCTGGTACAATTCGGGGTCCGTGACGCTTCCCCGGGGAGGGAGAACGACGGGCGTCTTTTTCTTTGTGGCCCGCGCGTCTTTCCGGAAGAACCTGGCCTATGTGGGAGCCCACATGGCGAACAATGCCGGAAGCTTCCTGTTCGGGCTCATCTATATCGCTCTGTGGCATGCGGCCGCCCGCGGGCGCACGCTCGGGCCCTTTCACGCCCACGAGCTTGTCAACTACATCGCGCTCAGTCAGGCCGTCTTGTGGGTGAGCGTCTTCCTGCCCTCGGGCCTCGACATGGCCCAGCAGATCCGGACCGGCTCGGTTGCGATGGAGATGGCGCGGCCGGTGCCCTACGTCCCCCGGATGCTCGCGGCGGGAGTGGGGGAGGCGTTCTACAACCTCGTGTTCCGGAGCGGCCCGCTGGTGGTGGCGTTCACCCTGCTCGGGGTTTTCCCTTGGGCAGCCTTCGCCATGGGAAAAGGACTCATGGTGGCGGTCGCGCTCGTGATGGCGGTCCTGACCGGGGTGCTGTTTCAGTACCTGATCGGGCTTTCGGCCTTCTGGACGGTGGAGACGCGCTGGGCGCGCCGGCTGTTCCTAGGACTCAGCGTCTTTATGAGCGGGCAGCTTCTTCCCATTCCGCTCATGCCCCACGGACTGGAACAGGTGCTCACCTGGTCCCCCTTTCAGACGCTTGTGAGTCTGCCGGTGTCCACATGGCTTGGGGCGGAGCGGCCCTCCGCCTGGGTGGCGGGAGCCCTGTGGGTCCTTCTCCTCTATCTTGGCGCCTATGGGCTCACCCGCCGTGCCCAGAGACGGCTTGAGGTGCAGGGCGGGTGAGGAGGCGAATGCTGGACGGGTGGCGCCTCTATTCGGCTATGGCACGCATGACGCTTATGGCGAGGACCAGCTATCGCGCGAACTTCTGGCTGAGCCTGTTCTTCAACCTCATCATGGTGACCGGTGAGCTGGCCGTGACCCTGCTTATCGTGCACCGTGTGCACGGCATCCTCGGCTGGACCACGTATCAGGTCATGCTGCTCTACGGACTCACCGCTGCCTCGGGTGGCGTGTTTCGGGTCTTCTTGTCAGAGCTGCACGATTTCGACCGGTATCTTGTGAACGGGGAGTTCGACGCCATCCTGACCCGGCCGGCGCACACCTGGATCACGGTGGTGAGCCGGTCCGTGGACCTCGACCAGATGGGGTGGGTCATCGAGGGCGTGGCCATCATGGCGGTGGCGGGGAGTATTTTGGGCCTCTTTCGCCACCACGCGCTCATTGCGGGGGCCGAGCTTGCCATGGGGGTGCTGGCGGGAAGCCTCGTGTGGATGGCGCTGGTGACGGCGGTGGCCGCGCTTGGTTTCTTCACCACCCGTGTCGATGAGATGCAGCCTATGGTGCTGTACGGGCCGCAGACGGCCGCCACCTTTCCGCTGTCCGCCTATCCGACGACACTCCGGACATTGTTCTATACCGTGCTGCCGGTTGCGTTTGGAAGTTATGTGCCCGCCCTGGTTGTGCTGCACAAGGGACCGGGTCCGGGCGCGCTGATGCTGTGCCTCGGTGCGGGACTTCTGGCCCTGGCCCTGGCGCTCTGGTTCTGGCAGTACGGGGTGCGCCACTACACCAGTACCGGGACCTAACGCCACGGGAAGAAAGGAGAGTCCATGACACGCCCGATCATTGCCGCGGACGGTCTCGAAAAGACGTTCAGGAGGGGAAGGGGGCTTCGCGCCCGGGTCACCCAGGCGGTTCACCCCCTCTCATTTGCTGTCGAGGAAGGAGAATTTATCGGCCTCTTAGGGCCCAACGGAGCGGGCAAGTCCACCACCATCAAGATGATGACGGGCATCCTGCACCCGTCCGGCGGCTCCATCGAAGTGGACGGCCTCTCCCCGCAGAGGGACCGCGTGGCGCTGGCCCTGCGCCTGGGCGTGGTCTTCGGTCAGCGCACACAACTTTGGTGGGACCTCCCGCTCATCGAGTCCTATCGGCTCCTGCGCGTCATGTATCGGGTGACACAGGCTGACTACGCGGCCCGCCTACAGCGAATGGCGGAGCTCTTGGACCTCCCGGCGTTCTGGTCCACGCCAGTCCGGCAGCTGTCCTTGGGTCAGCGGATGCGGGGAGAGCTTGCGGCAGCCCTGCTGCACCGACCCCGCATCCTGGTGCTGGACGAGCCAACGATCGGACTCGACGTCACCGCCAAGGCCGAGGTGCGGACGTTTCTGCGGGAAGAAAATGCGCGGGAGGGCACCACCGTCGTCCTCACCACCCACGACATGGCCGATGTGGAAGAACTCTGCTCGCGGCTTCTGGTCATCCACGAGGGCACGAAGATGTTTGACGGATCGGTGGCGGACCTCGAGGCGCGTGTGGGGGCGCAGAGCGCCTTACAGGTCATGTTCCGAGGACTGCCAGATTGGAGCCGGTCGGAACTTCCCGAGGGCGTGGAGCGCGCTACTCTCGACGGAGGGCACGGGGCGTTTCTTCAGTACAACCGTGACAAGCTGTCGCCGGCCGAAATCCTGATGGCCATGCGCCTCGTGGGAGAGATTGACGACTTCCGGATGGAGGAACCGCGGCTCGAGTCTATCATGCGGGCGTTGTACGAGACCCTGGGCGCCTCCTAACCGCCAGGACACGTCACCGGTCCTCGCGGTTGGGGCCGATTCCACCAACCACCGATGAGAGCCATGAGACTACAGCGATTCCCAGTCCGCCAGATCGTTCCACGCCACCCGGGGCTCGCCGTCACCGCCATCCGTGAGGACACCCACCTGCAGGGCGTCGGTAAAGAGGCCAGATGCCTGCCGCTCCAGGATAAAGCGGGTCGACGCCGACATCGCCAGGGTCGGAACCTCGGTCCAAGGGACCCAGGCGGGCCTGCCTTCGCGGGTCTCGGGCATGTCCCGAACCGGCGCCTGTCCCCAATAGACGTATTGTTGGCGGACCTCCCGGCCGCGAAGTCGCAGCACGATGGCTGTCAGTCGGAGATTCAAGAGCTCTTGGGGGCAAAGAGTCGTCTCCTCGGCGATTTCCCGCACCATGGCGCACGCCGGCGCCGAACTTTCATCAGGTTCTACATGACCGCCGATCCCGGCCCACATGCCAGGAAGAAGACGGGCGCCGGGGCTTCGGCGCATGAGGAGGAGCCCTGCTGACGACTCCAAAAACGCCACTACCATGAGGCGCGCCGTATACGTCCCGCCGCTCATCAATTCTGGCCCCCACCTTGTCCCAACATGGCTGGCCGGCGCCTGACCGTTGGCTGCGGAGAGACAGGGAGAGGGAGTGCGCGCCATCCGGATACGGCCGTGACGCTCACCCCCCTTGCTCTCCGGAAAGATTCGCCCGGCGCGGAACGGCTCCTGCCGCTGCCGGCCGCGACGTTCCGGCTCCATCCGCTTGGTCAGAGACAAAGAGTGTCAGATGGGAATAAAGGGAGCCAAGATCGTTGCGGGCACGACAGCGTGAGCGCGAGCCGTGCGGTACGCTGTCGAATAAGCGAGTGACGAAGGCGGCAGGCATAAAGAAGGATGGGACGTGCCAGAACTTCCCGACGTGACGGTGTATGTCGAACGGGTGCAGGCGCTTGCGGGAGGCCAGCCGTTAGAGGGGTTGCGGGTGAAGAGCCCGTTCCTGCTCCGGTCGGTGGATCCGGAGCCGGCCGCGTTTGCCGGCCGGCCTCTTCTTGGCGCACGCCGCATCGGCAAGCGGATTGTTCTGGTCTTTACGGACCAGCACTTCATGGTGCTCCACCTCATGATCGCGGGGCGGCTTCACTGGCGCGCGCCAGGCGCCGTACTGGCCGGGAAGATGTCGCTCGGCGCCTTTGATTTCCCATCGGGAAGCCTTGTGCTCACCGAGGCGGGCACCAAGCGCCGGGCCTCCCTCCATCTCGTTCGGGGAGAGAGCGGACTCGCGGCTTTCGCGCGCGAGGGGGTGGACGTGTTCGCGGGGACCCCGGACGATCTCGGCGCGGCACTCCGGCGGCACAACCGGACGCTCAAGCGTGCGCTTACGGATCCGGATGTCATCGACGGCGTGGGAAACGCTTACTCTGATGAGATCCTCCATCGGGCCCGCCTGTCTCCCTTTCGGCAGACAGAGGCCATGACCGACGACGAGGTGGCACGGCTCTTTAGCAGCGCACGGCAGGTGCTGGAGGAGTGGGTGGGGCGTCTTCGCCTGCAAGCCGGGGACGGGTTCCTGAACAAGGTGACGGCGTTTCATAAGGAGATGGCCGTTCACGGCAAATTTGGGGAGCCATGTCCCAGCTGTGGCGCTCCCGTCCAGCGCATTGTTTATGCAGACAACGAGGCCAACTACTGCCCGGGCTGCCAGACCGACGGGCGCATTCTGGCTGATCGAGGACTCTCCCGTCTCTTGAAAGAGGACTGGCCGCGCACGCTGGCGGAACTGGAAGAGCGGCGCGGGCCCCGCTGAGACTCTAATCGCTCGGACCCTCGCTTCCCGACCGGACCCGCATGGGCAGGCGCGCGCCGCCCGCGTGGGACGCCGCTCTCGCCCTTCGATGCCCACCCGACGCCCCGCGCGCGCCCGACGACTTCACAAATAGAGTGCCCACTCTACGGCGCAGAGTGTGAGGCCAAGCTTTCGCGCCACCGCCCGGGAGATCTCGTTGTCCCAACTCGTGCTGTAAAGCGGGATGCATCCTCGATCGGCGACGGCTCTCGCCCAGGCCGCGACCACTCGAGGAGCCAGTTTCTGCCCGGGATAGGCTTCGGCGGTTTCCACCCCCGCCTCGGCCGCGTGATCCCCCCAGCGGGCGGAGACGGCGATGCTCACCGGCGTCGTGCTATCGGCGGCGGCCAGAACCGGCGAGCGGCCGGCGTCGATCTCGCCTGCCCTCCGCCCGGGAAATGCGTCTCTAGAAGCCGCTCATCTGTGATAGGAACGACGCTCGCAGCGTTTTGGGGTAGAACTGCCCGGCGGAAGTGAAAGCCGGGTCCAAAATAACGGACGGATGATCCCGTAAGGGCTTGGTACCGCGCCGCGTGGTCCGGCTCGGCACGGCAGTATGGACCCCCATGTCACCTCATGGCGGCCACGAATCGTCACGAACCGGGGGCCATGCTGGCCGTCCGGTTCATTGGTGCCAACCACCCGGCCCCCGCGTCGAAGCGAAAGAGCGTCTGAAGCTGCAGCCAAGGACCCGGCCTCGCGATCGCCCCCCCGCCCCGTGTACCGAATATGAGTGGTCGACTCCGGACCGAAGCCGCGCAGGAGAATGGACGGAGTCGCCCGGGACCTTACGCCAGCGTCACGGCGAGCCGCCACCCGAGAGCCGTTCGCGGAAAAGATCCGGCCGGGCTGCGCTCTTCGGGCCGGGGAAGGCGGTGTTGCGCCCATCACTATCGAGAAGACAGGCCGAGACGCGTGTGGGGGAGGCCATGGAACTGGTATAAGGCCAGACGCCCGTCACGTTTTGCGTCAGAAGGTGCAGCGCCGCTGATGACGAATCATTGTGGACGCCCCCGCGTCCTGGCGGGGGTCGAGGGAGGGCCGCATGAAGCTCGGCATGGGCACAACGAGGCTTCAATTACGCCCGATGACGTTTGACGACGTCGATCGTCTGGCGCTCATTTTTCAGGATCCGGTCGCGATGCGCCACTACCCGAGCCTGATTGACCGGCCGGGGACGCTCAGCTGGATTCAGCGGGTGACGACCAACTACGAACGATTCGGATACGGCCTCTTGATGGTGGAACGGAAGGCTGATGGGGAGTTTCTTGGCCAGTGCGGCTTCATCCCCCAGACCGTGGGAGATGACGCTCCTCCCGAGCCCGAAATCGCCTATCTCTTCGTACGCCGGCACTGGGGCCAGGGATATGCGACCGAGGCGGCCCGGGCCTGCCGGGATTGGGGCTTCGCCCATCTCGCGGCGCCTCGCCTCCTTTCCATCATCAGCATCTACAACGAGCCCTCGATCCGGGTGGCGGAGCGGAACGGGATGAGCCCCATCGCCGAGATCAATAAGCCGACCGGGGTTCCCCATCGCGTCTACGCCATCACCCGCGAGGAATGGCTTCGCCTTTCGGACCGCTGATGTCCCCATCGTCCGGGGGGGAAACGTCAAGCCGCATGATGACGCGGGCCGGGGGTTGTCGGCCCACCTCGACGAACCCTGCCTTTCTGAACGAGGATGCCATCCCGGTGAACGGATTCGTCGTGCCGCGCGGAGCGTCCAGGTCGATGGGGTAGGCTTCCAACACGGCGATGCCGCGGCGCCGGGCGACACGCACGGCTTCTTGGATAAGCGCCAGGGCCACACCCTGCCGTCGATGGCTGCCGCGTACATAAAAGCAGGAAATCGACCACACGGGCGTGTCGTCGATGCGGGGCGCACGCGGCCCCCGGTCGAGCCAAAGAAGATCAGTTCGCGGCGTCAGCTGGCACCATCCCACCGGCCGGTCGCCCGAAAACGCGATAAGGCCGGGCGGGGGACCCTCTTCCACCAATGCCCGAAAGGCGTCGCGATTCTCGCTTCGGGGCCGCCGGCTATATGCCGGCCCGATCCGCCAGTACATGCACCAGCAGCCGCTCGACGCGCCCTGACGGCCAAACAGATCCTCCAGAGAGGGCCACAAGTCCGGTGTCACCGGACGGATATGCATGGCTGACGACCCGTCGGACGCCATGGCGGTCATGGAGTCTCGCTCGACCGGGCCCCGCTCAGCATCTCGACGACGGCCCGCCGGTCATCGGCCCCGACAATCTGACTTATGCGGCCGCCACGAAACGTGAAGACCTGATAGCGAACGTCGGGCGTTTCGCGGTGACTCTCGGGCGGCCATTCAACCGACAGGCCCAGCGCGACCGCCGTGTCTGACTGAACAACATCCACAATGGTCGCGCGGACACCGGTTCCCGTTCCCATGAGCAGCCGGTACTGGGCAAGGACTTCGGACCGGCTGTGGCAGGCACGCGGAGCGTCGGGAAACGCGGGATCGCCCCAGAACACATCCTCGTGAAGAAGGTCCGCCAAAGCGGTTAAGTCGCGAGTCTGGTACGCGGACACCAGGGCTTCCGCGTGTGGCGAGAGGCCCATGGTCTACCCCCTCCCTGCTCCTAACTCCTGACAGCGCCTCCAGGTTCACACCGGCGTCTTGCCGGTGAGCGGCGGGTATCTTCCTCGGCCGCCATCCGCCGGCAGCTACTCGAGAAGCATCCGCCGAAAACGCCACACCGCAAGCGGCATAAAGATGGCAATCAGAAGACAGGCGAAGATGAGCGTGCTCAGCACAGGGTGGGAGAGCGTCCACGTGGGCCCTCCGGCCGTCCCCGGCGGGAGGTTCCCAAAAAGCATCCGCGTTGCCTGCACCACAGCGCTCACCGGGTTCCAATTGGCTACGGTCCTGAGCCAGACCGGCATGCCGGCCGTCGGGACGAAGGTGTTGGCGATGAAGGTGAGGGGAAACATGACAATGAAGCCGAAGCTCTGAGCGGCTTCCACACTTTTCACGATGAGCCCCAGAAACGTGCCCACCGACGTCATCGCGAACGCAAACAGCATCAGGAGTCCGATGCCGCCCAGCGTCGAGCCCACGCCCAGTTCCGGACGCCACCCGACGAAGAGTCCGCACAGGAGCATGATGACAAGGCCGAGCATGCTCTCGATAAAGCTCGCCCCGGCGTGCCCGACGAGGACCGCCGCCCGTGACATCGGAAGGGACCGGAAGCGGTCGATGACGCCGCGCTGCATGTCCTGGACCAGGGCCGCCATGATGGGCATAGACGCGAACATCATGTTCTGGGCGTAGATGCCCGGCATCAGAAACGACCGGTAGTCGCCGCCGGGCACTTTGATGGCGCTGCCGAATACATAGGCGAACAGCACCACGAACATGATGGGCTGAATCGTGACATCAAGAAGTTTGTCCGGCATATAGCGGATGTGGGTGAGGTGTCGGCGCACCACGGTCCACGAATCGCTGACTGCCCAGCCGAGACGAGTGATAAACGGGCGGCTGGTCGGCTCCGCGGTGAGGGTTGCCATCTTAGGACACCTCCTCTTTCTGGCCGGGCGCGGGCGCGTCATTTCCGGTCAGCGTCATAAACACCTCGTCGAGCGTCGGACGCCTGAGGCCGATGTCCTCCACGACGATCCCCGCCTGATCAAGCTCCCGCACCACGGCTGTCAGGTCGCGGACACCCTGGTCGACCGGCACCGTGAGGCGGTTCTGCTCGTCATCCAGGTCCGGTTCCCGGCCCACGGCCCGCATGATGGCCGCCTTCACGACCGCCATCGCCTTCGGATCCGGCACCGCGACGTCAATCCGCTCACCGCCGATACTTTTCTTCAAACTGTCGGGAGACCCGGAGGCCACCACCCGGCCATGGTCGACAACGGCGATGTGGTCGGCCAGACGGTCCGCCTCTTCCAGATACTGCGTCGTGAGCAGAAGGGTCGTGCCGTCGCGCACCAGACCTTCGATGACGGCCCACATGTCGGTGCGGCTACGCGGATCAAGTCCCGTGGTGGGTTCATCAAGCAGGAGGACCGGCGGAGCGACGACAAGGCTCGCCGCCAGGTCGAGCCGTCGGCGCATGCCGCCGGAATAGGTCTTGACGAGGCGGCTCGCCGCATCCTCGAGGCCGAAGTGTGACAGAAGTTCGTCCGCCCGTGCCCGCGCCTGGCGGGAGGGGAGGTGATAGAGACGACCCACCATGACCAGGTTGTCGCGCCCGGTCAGGTATTCGTCGACCGACGCCTGCTGACCCGCAAGCCCGATTCGCTCGCGGACGTCTTGAGGATGGCGGACGACGTCAAACCCGGCCACTTCCGCGTGGCCGGCATCCGGAATGAGGAGGGTAGTCAGGATGCGGACGGCGGTGGTCTTGCCGGCCCCGTTGGGGCCGAGAAGTCCCAGCACCGTGCCGGCCTCGGCTGCCAGGCTGACGCCCGCGAGGGCGGTCACGTGACCGAACCGCTTGACCAGGCCTTCTGCATAGATGACGGGACGCACGCCGCTTGAATGCTGGTCCATACCCATAGCGCTCCTCTCAACTCGGTTCTCCGTCCTGCGCAGGTTCCTCGATTATCGTCCATCCGTCGGCCCCCGACCATTGGTCCCGAGACCGACTTTTGAGAGGGAATCGACGCGCACAAGAGCGGCGCCGCCGCCGCTGGCCTCGCTCATGAAGGAGCCTCTGCACCACGAGGGCGATCCGGCGGATGAACCGTGCGTCTTCATCGCGTCCAAGGCAGCGGACGGAAACCCCGGCCTCTCCGAGAGCCCGCGTCAAGTCCTCAGGTTCTCACAGGTAGAATTAGCCCGGAGCGCCGTCAAAGTCTCTCCTCGCCTCCCCGGATCCTTCTTGCGGTGTGAGGGCACCGCGACCATCGAACGCGAGGGCGCCCGACGGGGTCCGTGAGAGTGTTCAGGAGACGGGTATCGAGTCTCTCTTGCCAGGGGCAGCGGATAAACGGCTCCGCGGCGTCGCTTC
>JAJZYZ010000004.1:0-65386 GCA_021797815.1 Bacillota bacterium | reverse complement strand
CGCACCTTTGCCGCATAAACTGCCACTTTACAATCGACGCTGCGGTCCGATCGCGAAAGGACAGGAACGCCGGCCCGGCCTTCGGCCACGGCTCTCGCGTTCACGGCGTCGGCAATCTCGGGCGCCTGCCTCCTCGAACCCGTCGTAGGGGAGGCGGCCATGACGGGCCGATGGCGCCTGCCAGGAGAGCAGTTATGCCCGTCTGGGCCACGCGGAGGCGGATCCGTAGGGATGCGGACACCCGCTAGAGACCTGGTATCCCGGTACGCTCCAGCACATCGGTGAGCGTCGTGCTGGCGCCCAGGTCGATCGAAAAGCCATGCCCGCCGATGTGCTTCAGCTGAAACCCGCCGCAAGCTCCTCCGCCAAGCTGGTAGATTGCGCCCGAGCTGCTTTCAATGCGCATCGACAGGGTCAACGAAGCAAGGCCGCAGGAGAGCGCGCCCGCGTATGCGTTTCCGTATACGGGAAGCCCATTTAGCGCGCGGATGATGGTGAGCCGGTACCGCCGGCTCTTGATGGAAACGACATGGGGCCGCGATGATCCCTCGGGCAGGACATACAGGGTGAGGGATCGCACCGGCCATTGGATGAGCGTCCGCTTTGGGCGCGCCGGCAGGTCCAGGGTTTTCACCACGTACTGGACCGCGGTCCGGTCGGGCCCCCGCGCCTGGAAGGAGACCGTGATGGTCAAAGGCCCACCGCTGTCAGGAAGAGTGAACGTGCGCGTGAGGGCGGGGGGCGTCGAAGGCCCGTGGACCGTTTCCGAACTCCAGGCGCGCAGGAAATACCCGAGCGCGGACAAACGCGCGCTCGTAACCCGCTCGACTGTCAAAAGAGGCCGGGGCACAACGTAGACGCTGGTCTTCCCCCACTTGGCGTAGGGCCCGAACAGGAGAGCATACGGCATCGGCATAGGCGTCCGGCTCAACCGCGCGCCGGGCATGAGCGGTACGTTGAGGAGGAGGGACCCCGGACGTGGGGGTGGATAGACGGCCAGTGCCAGCCGAGGGCTCTTTAGCCTCACGGCCACATGGGGGCCGGGGCCGACCCAGGGAAGACCGGCGTGATGAGGCCGCAGCGGGGCCGCATCGCGGAGGGAGGCCGGGGCGCCGGCTCCCCACAGCAGATAGCCGGAGAGTCCTGCCACGGTGAGAATTTGTATGGCGCGCGTTTTCACAAGGCGGTCCCTTCTATGCCCCGTGCCAGCCCGCCGCCCCTTAACCTGCCTGATAAACGTCGAGAGCCACCGGAATGTTTCCGGACCGCACGAGTCCGTCTCCCTCAGATACACGCAATCTGCCTCGCCTCTGTCGGCGGCCGGCGGTTCGGCGGCCGGTCCTGATACAATGGGGCAAAATTAAGCTGAGGCATCTGCCACCTATGTCCATGTCAATATCGTCACCGGTGTCTCTCAGCACTTTGCTGAAAGCCCGGATCGGTGCCGCCGTCGAGACGCTGTTTGCACAACCGCCCGACCCGAACGTGATTGTGGTTGAACCGGCGGCGCGTCCCGAATTCGGAGACGTCACCACCAATGTGGCCATGCGGCTTGCGCGTCCGCTCGGCCGGCCGCCGCGCGACATCGCCGAGGCACTGTCGCAGCAGCTGGCCCAAGATCCGTGGATCCGGCGCGCGGACGCGGCCGGACCCGGCTATGTGAACCTGGACATCGCCTGGGACGTCTGGATGCAGGCAGAGGGTCGGGAGCTCCTCCCGATATTCCCGCCTCAGGGTGGCAAGGTTATCGTCGAGCACACCTCGATAAACCCCAATAAGGCGGCACACGTCGGTCACCTCCGCAACGCCTGCATCGGCGACAGTGTGGCGCGCCTGCTCCGCCGCACCGGGCAGCTGGTGGAGGTCCACAACTACATAGACGATTTGGGCCGCCAGGTGGCCGACACGGTCACGGGCCTCCTCTATCTCGATCCGGGGACGGTGGCGACCGGCCAGCCGCGTTTTTGCGACTTCTGCTGGGACGTGTATGCCGCCTTGCATCAGGGGTACCAATCCAACCCATCTTTGAAAGCTCAGGGCGACCAGACCCTGCACGAGCTGGAGGCGGGGGACAACCGCATCGCGTGGATGGCCGAGGCGTTCGTGCAGCAGATTTTGGAAGACCAGCTAAGAGATATGGCGCGCTTCGGCATACGGTATGACCTTCTGGTGCACGAGAGCGACATTCTGCGGGCGGGGCTCTGGGAGACGGCATTTTCGCGCCTTCAAGGCTCGTCCCGCTTCGTTCGGGAAACGGATGGCCCGCAGGCAGGATGCTGGGTGCTCCGTGCGCGGGAAGATGACGAAGACGCGGCGGAAGAGCGCGACGGGGCCCATATGCCGGACAAGGTGCTGGTACGGAGCAACGGGCTTCTTACGTACACGGCCAAGGACATCGCGTACCACCTCTGGAAGTTCGGGCTCTTGCCGCTCGACTTCCGCTATCACCTCCGGGGCGACGGGCTCTACAGCACGGGACGCGAAATCCTGGAGCACCCGGCTCTTGGCGGCGCCAACACCGTGATCAACGTCATCGACCGCCGCCAGAGCTATCCCCAGGAGATGGTGCAAGAAGCCCTGCAGGCCGTGGGCTTTGAAGAGGCGGCCCGGAACCTGCACCATATCGGGTATGCGGTGGTGTCTCTCTCGCGGCGCACCGCCGCCCATCTCGGCGTCCCGGTTGAAGAGGGGCGCGATGTGTACCCCATGGCCGGGCGTCAGGGCATCGGCATCAAGATTGCCGACCTTCTGGCCCTGGTGGCGGAGGCCGTGGAGAGCGCGCGTTCGCGCAAGGAGGGAATCGGCAGCGAGGCCATCGCGTCAGGCGCCATCCGCTATTATCTCCTGCGGCACAATCTCCAGACCGACATCGTGCTGGACACGGACTCAGTGGCCGACATCCACGGCAACACCGGTCCCTACGTCATGTATACGCATGCGCGGGCCGCGGGCATCCTGCGGCGGGCCGACCCGACTGAGGCCGAGGCGGTCGCCGCGCCGGCTCCGGCCATACTGGACCCTTGGGAGCGGATGGTGGCCATAAGTCTCGCGTGGTGGCCAGACGTGCTGGTCGAGGCAGCACGGGCCTACAACCCCACCGTGATAGCCACCTACGTGCATGAGTTGGCGGAGCGTTTCAACCGATTCTATGAGGAGTGTCCGATCCTGCGCGCGGGTGATACGGAGCGGCGCTTTCGGCTGGCGCTGGTGCGCCGGGTGGTGGCGGTCATGGCCGATGGGCTGGACCTTCTCGGTGTTCCGGCCCCCGACGCGATGTGATGCAGCCCGCATCCGTGCGGGCGAGAAAAGAGGGCATGAGACGTGTGCGAGCTTCTGGCGATAACGGTTCCTCCGGACGCCCGGCCGCTTTCGATGGACACGGTGTTGACCTGGTCGCGATTGATGGATGAGTGGGGCCTTGCCGGTTACGGGTGGGGCATGGTCTTCCAGCAGGAAGACGGACTGCATCGGTACCGGTCGCTCTATGGCATCCGGAACGATGCCCTGGCCGGGCAGGTGCTCTCGCGCATCAAGACCCGGCGGCTCTTCGTGCACGTGCGGCGGCCAAGCCTCATGACCACGATGAGTCAGCTGGACGCCCAGCCATATCTGGATGACGAGGCGGGGATGGCGTTCGCCCACAATGGGTACCTGGCCGGACATCAGGACCTGCGGCCGCAATTTGCCGGACGCCTGGAAGGTCGATCCGACAGCGAGGTCGGATTCCAGCTCTGGCTTCAGGCGATGCGGGAAGGACAGGACCCCGGGGGCGCGCTGCAAGACGTGCACGCGCGCCTCGGCGGGCAGGCCAATCTAATGGCCATGGCCCGTGACGGCCGCATCTGGGCGTACTCCGGCAATGTGGAAAATGCCGTCTACCGATTTCGGGTCGACGACTGGGAGATGGCGGCCACAAGCCTCCACAGTTACGACCGCTTCGTATTCGAGACCATCTTTCCCGACGCGCTTGATATTCGGGAAGTGCCCTCCGGGTCTGTGGCAGCGATGCCGTAAGGCGCCTTTCGGGGGTCTCCTCACTGGCGGGGAGGCCCCCAAGAGCCCTTTGCTCAGGTGATGTGCAGCCGTAGGGCACCGATATGAGCTGACGAGACGACGACCTCGTCCCCCTTTTTCAAGAAGAGATCTGTCGAGCGCGAGCCGTCCGGTGCCCTGGGGGTCATGTCGGCGGCCGTGCCCTTGGCGGTGCCGCCGCTCAAGATGTCGCCGGGAACCAGCGTGAAGTCCTGCGAGAGATACGCCAGCACCTCACCCCATTTGAAGATCATGTCCCGGGTGTTGTATGCCTGCCGACGCTCGCCATTGACATCGGTTGTGACGTCGACGTCTTCGGGATCCAGCTCACCGACGGCGATGGAGGGACCGAGAGCGGTTGAACCGTCGAAGTTCTTGGCCAGGTTGTATGAGAGACCGCGGACGGGGCCACCGCCATCACGGATGCTGCCGTCGTGCAGGAGGGTGACTCCGAATACGTACGGCCGATAGTCCGCGGCCCCAAAGTTCTTCACCCGCCGTCCGATAACGATGGCCGCCTCGCCTTCGAAGTCGAGGTACCGCGTGCGGCTGGGGTAGGGGATCTCGCCCTCCGGCCCCACGGCCTCGGCCGGAACTTTCCAAAAGCCCCAAGACGGCGACTTCCGCTCCTGCTCCCGCACCTCTTCTTCCGTCATGCGCGTGCCGTCGGCCCGTGGCGGCATCATCCCCAGCATGTGATCGGCGTAGTTGCCCCCGACACACGCAATCCGGCGTCCCGGCCAGGGAGCGTGCAGCGTCGTTGAGGCTACGGGCACCGCGGCCTGCTCCGGCAAGTCCCGGTCGCGGGCATATTGCAGCGTTTCACCGGCAGCCTCCACATGGCTGTCGCCCCCTTCGATGAAGGCGAGAAGTCCGGCGGGGAGCGTACGGCCGGATCGGCCCCGCGCGGCCTCGGCCACTTCGTACGTGCGCGCGAGATCAATGACGCGTTGTCCTTCCAGTGCCCCGACCCGGCGTTCAGGTCCGTAAACGACAATCCTCACAAGTCTCTTCCTTTCGCATCCCACATCCCACATCCCACATCGCACGGTGAACACGGACTTCGGGTCCGAGATCCGTTTGAGCCCCCGGCGTCGGGGGCGGCCCCGTCTCTGCCTATCACGTTACCGATTTACGTCGAGGGCCAGCGACCCGCTGGCGTCCGGACGTCCAAAAAGTTTCGAAAGTGACGCACCGATTCCCAAACGCCGCTGGTGTCGGCCGCATCCGTTCCACCGTAGTCTCATCCGCTTGACCGCGACGGCCTCGGAGTCCGGCCGGTGAGATTTGGCGCGGCCTCTCGGCCGCGGCTTCTGTCCCGTGGCCGGTCCATGTAAAAGGTCTCGCGAGGCTTTGCCGGGTATGTACTATAAGGGCGGAGGGACGTCCGTGAAGCTCAGCGCCAGGGGCGATTACGCGTGCAGGGCTATGGCCGAGCTGGCGGGGGGCCACGGGCCTATGAAGGCCGAACACGTAGCCGTCGCCCAGCATATCCCGCTCAAATTTCTCGAAAACATTCTGTTGCAGCTGAAGCACGCCGGACTCTTGGAGAGTCAGCGCGGAGGCGACGGCGGATACTGGCTCGCCCGCGAACCCGGAACAATTTCCATCGCCGACATCATCCGCGCCGTTGAGGGCCCACTCGCCAATGTCCGTGGGCAGCGTCCCGAGTCCCTCCACTACGTTGACTCGGCCGAACCTCTAAAAGAGGTCTGGATCGCCGTGCGTGCGAACATCAGGGCCGTTCTTGAGCGCGTGACCCTGGCCCATGTGCTGACGGGCGACCTTCCGGAGGCCGTACGCCGCCTCGCACGCGATCCGGATGCCTGGATGTCTCACTGATGTCGCGAACCCTGGCGGCCCGGGCAGGGCCAGGCGAGACGCCTGACGGCCGGCCGCCTTTGGGCGTCAGGACTCCGACCCGGCCAGGACAGGAGAGGGGTACCCGTCAGGCCACGCCGTGATGTCGACGCGGTTTCCGGCACGGTCGGCCAATGTCCACCACTCTGGCGCATGCGAGTCGTCCACGCTGCGGCCGCGGGCACATGGGCTGCCTTTCGCGTTCGGGAAGAGCCTTCCTGTCGTGTGCGGGGGCGGGAGAGCCCAGCCATAACCAACGCCAGTGATGAACGGGACGTTGGGGGGAAGGCGGAAGGGGGAGACTTACACGGGGCGGGTCGGGCGGTTCCGGCATTGGATGAAGACGCCGGTGGAATCTGGCTCGTCGCCGCTGTGATTCACATCGCGATCGAACCAATCAGCGGTGGGTACCTTTCGCCGCGCCGCAGCAGCTTCCTGACGCCTGTGGAAATGGCCCGCTTGACCATATGACGCATCGCCCGCCGCACGTATCCTGAGGTGAAGGAGGGAGGAGATGCTCTCCATCGACCGCTACGAGCTTCGGGTGGACATCCATCGCCCTCTCGGCGGCATCCCGGATGCGCCCGGCCGCATTTCGGTGAGCGGGGAAATCACCCTCCGAAACTCTGGCCGCCATCCCGTATCCCGGGCAACGCTTCTCCTCTACCGCCTGCTGGACCTGGATGACCTGGGCGATCCCGACGGCGTCCGCCAGATAACATGGCGCCAGCACATTCGCGGTCTTAGAGATCTGCCCGAGCTGCAGGTCAATGTGGTCACCCTGGCATTTGACCAGCCCCTCGGTGACGGTGAGCCCTGCACGCTCGCCCTCTCCTACTCCGGTCCGGTTGTCGGGTATCGTGAGGTCTTTCCCTACGCCCACGACGCTGTCGAACGCGATCGCATGCTGCTACGACGGGAGGTCCTCTGGCATCCCATTGCCGCGTCCCCTACGGTCGACGGTTTTTTCTCCGGTCTCCTGGCGCCGGCCCAGTTCGTGGTCCAGGCGGTCCTTCCCGACGGCTGGTGGGGGACGATGCCTCAGATCCCCTCCACCTTTGATGCCACGGCCCACACCTGTCGGGTGAGCGGCGAGAGCGCCGGCCTCAGCCTGGTCGGCGGCCAGTTCGAACATGTCCAATCGGGCTCGGGCGGCGGGCGGGTCGTCGTACACGCCTCACCTCAGCACCGGGACTGGGCCGCCCGGGTGGCCGCCGCCATCCGGGTCACAACCGAGCGTCTTGGCATGTGGGTGGGGGAAAGTCCACGCCACGGGGATCCGTGGGACGTCATCGAGGTACCGGCATACTGGGGCTCGGAGGTGACGCCGTTTGCGGTGCTGATGCAGTATCAGACGGACGACCGCGACGTGTTTCGCGAGGCGGCGCATGAGACCGCACATCGGTGGGCCGTTCCCGCCGGTGACCGGTTTTGTGACGAGAGTCTGGCCCACTACTTGGAGACGCTGGTGCTGACGTCCGCTTGGGGAGACGCCTATCGCGAAGAGGCGCTGAATGATTGGCGGGCAAAACTCAGAGCAGCACGCGATGCGTCGGCCACACCTATTGAGATGGGGGCCCAGCGCGGCCACGGATTTGTGGATCCGATAACACGTTTGAAGGGGCCGCTGGCGCTGGCCGTACTGCACGGTGCCCTCGGGGACACGGAGTTTTTGCGCCTCCTGCACGACTGGTTCACGTCGTCCGATCTCGTGTCCCGCACCGTGTCCGATTTTGCCGCGCATGTGGCACGGGCCGCCAGTGCCCGATTTGACGCGTCCCGGTATATTGGGGACTGGTTTCTGGAAACGAGGGAGCTTTCGACGATCCTCCCCGATCGAACCCTGACCGGGGACGCCGTCGAGGAGGCCGCCCGCCAGTACCGACGTTAGCCGGCCGTGGTGACGAGCCGCCGCTGCTCCACCGCAACGCTCGTTTTGGCAAGCATGGGCAGCAACCCCGCTTGCTACTGAAAACTGACACGCCTCGAGCCCTTGAACGACCACCAGGTCGCCCGTCGACGGCTACCGGAAAACGGATGCCTGGCAGGCCGAGTCGATTTTGGCGCGCGACACGCCCGGTATGGGCAGTGGTTTTGGGGCAGTCGTCACATCGCGGCCAGCGGAGCCAACACCGCGTCCTGATGAGGACCTCCGGCTCGCGATGCAGGGGCCGAGATGGCCGTTGCGCGCACCGAACGGGCGCCGTACACTGACGGCACGGGAGGCGATAGCCGTATGGCGTATCCACCGTGGCTCGCCTAAAAGGGGCCCAGGCCGTCTCCTAACCGCGCAAGGGGCGCGTGGCGTATCGGGCCACCGCCCCTTGCCCTTGCCCCCCGGTCCGCACCGATCGCGTCCGCTCCATGGCTCGGTCCGGGTTGTGGGGCTGAACCATGCCAGTCCGGCTGGGGACTCCCGAGAGAATTTTGGCCAGACCCGTTCGCCGCAGTGTCGGCCCTTGTCACGATTGAGGGTGTCACTAGCAGAATCGTTGGCGTATATCTATGGTAAACAAGTAGGGATAGTGGGGAATGGCCCGGTCGGTAGAAGGAAGGTCGCGACCGTCATGAGTCGATGGGTGTCGGTGGCGTTCGGCTTTCTGGTGGCCGTAACCGGCGGGCTTCTGGAAACCCGCCATCACATCGAGTTTGGGGTCGTCGCTCTGGTGGTTGGCCTGGCGGGAGGCCTCGCTTCGGCCGGTGCCCGCCTGCACGACGGAGCCGATGACGCGTAGAGGTGATCCAGACGGATGATCTCGGCCCGGGTTCGCCCGGGTCTTTCTTTTGGTGATCGCGCGTTTCCCGCGGGGCCGGCCGATGCCGGTCTCTGAAATGTCCGGTTGCGGGATACTTCTTTAGGAATTTTCGGATCGCAACCCTTGCTCTTTGCAGAGATTCGGGATTTGATGGGGAAAGTCTCGGGGAGGGTAGCATGGGCCTTTTGTTCCGTTGGGCGCGGTTTCTGGCTCGCTACCGATGGGTCGTAATCGGATTGTGGCTTGCCATACTGCTGGTCGCGGCTCCGCTGGCCAAGAACGTCACGCACCACCTCAGTTCGGCCGGGTTCGAAAACCCGTCGAGCCAGTCGGCCTGGGTCGACACCCAGCTGTCACACCTCCATGGAGGGGGCGGCGGGACGGCCACGCTGCTTATCGAACACGCCTCGACGGGACAGGTGCGGGCGTGGGCGTCGGCGAGCGGTCTGCCCGGAACGCGGGTCTACAAGCTCAAGGCCGCCCAGGCCAGCGTCTTGATACCGCCAAGTGGTCCCTCGGTCGTCCCGGCGAAGATTATCGCCGAGGAATCGACTTTCCGGCACGCCGCCCATAATGGCGGCGCCACCGTGACGGTCGTGAGCGATGCGGCGGTCGGCCAGAAGGTCACACAAGGAGCCCGCACGACGCTTGCGCAGAGCCTCCCCCTTGCGTTGCCCGTGCTGCTCCTGCTCCTCCTGTTCGTGTTTGGGAGCGTCGCGTCGGCGGCGCTGCCGCTTCTCGTGGCCGCCGTGGGCGCCGTCCTGGCCTTAGGGGTACTGGACCTGCTGGAAAACGTGATGACCCTGTCCAGTTACCTGACAGACATCGTAAGCTTTCTGGCTCTCGGGGTCGGCGTCGACTATGCCCTCTTTATCAGCATGCGCTTTCGGTCTGAGCGCGACGCCCAGACCGATCCCGATCACGCCGTGGCCGAAACCATGCGCCACGCCGGGCGCTCCGTGCTCTATTCCGGCATTGCGGTGGCGCTGGCGCTCTCGGCGCTGCTCCTCGGCGGCAACTCTTACTGGCAAGGCATTGCGGTGGGCGGCGCGGTCGCGGTGGCGTCCGTTCTGGCGGCTACCCACACACTCCTGCCGGCCTTAATCCGGCTGTTCGGGCGCCGGCTCGACTGGGGCCGCATCCGGGTGCCCGGGACGGGTCGTCTCTGGGGCGCCATCGGGGTCCTGGTTGAGGGACACCCGGTGTGGGCGATCCTTCTCGGCATCGCCATCCTGGGCGTTCCGGCCTGGTTCGGCCGTCAGCTGGTTATCCGGACACCGGCCAACCTCGCCATCGAACTTCCCGTGAGTGATCCGCTGCGGCAGGCGGTGAACAAGCAGCAGGCGGTGCTGGGAGCAGGCTTTAACGGGCCTGTCGTGCTGGCCCTCAGGCTCCCCGCCAGCGTCACCCAGGCGGCGTATTGGGCCGACGTGGCGCGGGTGACAAAAAAGGCCATGGCCCTGCCGGACGTCAGGGGGGTGGCCTCCCCGGTAACCCTGGGCGTGCCCGTCTCCGCCCTCCCTTCCCTATTGCAGCACCCGTCCCGGATGCCGCCCGCTCTCCATACCGGCCTTCAATCGTTCATCAACCCCGCGTACAGCGCTCATATGGTGGTGCTCTACGTGACGCCGAAGAGCGGGCCGGACTCGACTCGAACGACGGCGCTCGTGAAGCGTTTTCAGCAGGACCTGCCGCATTGGGTGCCGTCCGGGAGTCGGACCGGTGTCGGCGGGGTCACGGCGCTGTTGAACGGCTTCAACCATCTCACGGCAAGGCGGCTTCCCCTCATGATGGCGGCGGTGGCGTTTGTCGCCTTCGCGATCCTGTTTATCGCCACCGGATCGTTGTGGCAGCCCCTGCTGGGAGTCGCTTTTGACGGCCTGGTGGCACTGGCGACCGCCGGACTCTTGGTGCTCACCGTACAGCGGGGTGGTTTGGGGCTCTACGCGCTCCCGCCGGACAGCGCCATCACCCCGCTCATCTTCGTGCTCCTGTTTGGCCTGTCCATGGACTACGAGGTGATCTTGCTTCACCGGGTCCAGGAGCATGTCGGCCGGGTCGAAGTGCGGACCGCGGCGGCGCGCGGCCTTCAGTCCACGGGCGCCATGATCACGGGGGCGGGCATGATCATGGTGGTGGTGTTCCTGGCCCTCATCAAGAGCCCCCTTGAGATCATGCAGACCCTGGCCATCGGCATGACCGGCGCTATCCTGCTGGACACGTGGGTCGTCCGGAGCCTCCTCGTTCCCGGCAGCATTGCCCTCCTGAACCGCTTCGCATTCTGGCCGTGGGGGAGCCGCCGCGGAGAAGCGAACGGCGAAACCGACTGACCCACCGCCGCAGACCGGCGCGGCATGATAGCGAGTGCACCCAAACGGCTATCATGAAGGCAGGCCGACCGGAAGCGGGGGAGCGCCGTGGCGGATCCAGTGGTGGCAGTGATCATGGGCAGCCGGACAGATTGGGACACCATGCAGGCGGCGGTCGAGATCTTGGAAGTGTTTTCAGTACCTCATGAGAGCCGGGTCGTATCGGCCCACCGGACGCCGGATCTCATGTTCGAGTTCGCGGAACAGGCCCGAGACCGCGGTATCAGGGTCATCATCGCCGGCGCCGGCGGGGCGGCTCATCTGCCGGGGATGGTGGCAGCGAAGACGACCCTGCCCGTCATCGGCGTGCCGGTCCAGAGCCGGGCGCTTTCGGGCCTTGACTCACTCCTGTCCATCGTGCAGATGCCGCGCGGGGTTCCGGTGGCGACGGTCGCCATTGGCCAGGCGGGTGCCGCGAACGCGGCCCTGCTTGCCGTCGAGATACTCTCCTTGCACGATGAAGAGCTTCAAGCGCGGCTCGCCGCCTACCGGGATGAACAGGCGCGTCTGGCCCGAGAGGGTCGCTGACGGTGGGACGGCCCCTCCCCGTCGGCAGCACCCTTGGGATCTTAGGCGGCGGCCAGCTTGGCCGGATGACGGCCATGGCGGCTAGACGGCTCGGCTACCATACGGTCGTGCTGGATCCGGATCCGGCGGGACCGGGCGCCCAGGTAGCGGACCGCCACATTAAGGCGAGATTGGACGACACGGCGGCGATGCGCGCGCTGGCGGACGTCGCGGATGTGGTCACCTACGAATTTGAAAACGTAAACGCGGATGCCGTGGAGGCGCTGGAAGCGCTGGTGCCGGTCCATCCGTCAAGTGCCGTCCTGCGGGTGTCCCAGCATCGCATTCGGGAGAAGACCACGGTGGCAGGATTGGGAGCACCGGTGCCGCCTTTCCGGTCCGCGGCGACCGCGGACCAGCTAGCGGATGCGCTGTCCGTCCTGTCGTTTCCTCTAATCATGAAGACGGCGACGGGCGGCTACGACGGCAAGGGCCAGGCCGTCGTCCGTGACCGTGGGGGGGCCTTTTCGGCCTTCGAACGATTGAAGCCGGGCACCGACAGCCTCATTGTCGAGCGGCTGGTAGACATCGAGACCGAGATCTCCATCATCTGCGCCCGCAACCTCGCCGGTGACGTGGTCCTCTTCCCACCGGCGGAAAATCATCACCGGCGCGGGATCCTGGACGTCAGCACGGCGCCCGCGGGCGTCTCGGCCGGCGTGGCCGGCCGGGCGGCGGCGATTGTGCGGACGATTGCGGACGGACTGCGGCTTGTGGGCCTCCTGACCGTGGAAATGTTTGTCGATCGCGACGGGCAGGTGCTGGTGAACGAACTTGCACCTCGTCCGCACAACTCAGGCCACCACACCATCGAGGCCGCGGCCGTCTCCCAATTCGAGCAGCTGGTGCGCGTCATGGCCGACCTGCCGCTCGGCGACACGGACATGGCCCGACCGGCAGCCATGGCCAATCTGCTGGGCGACCTGTGGGGGCCGGGGGGTGAACCGCCCGACTTTGCCCGCATGCTGGCCGTGCCGGGGGTGCACTTGCATCTGTACGGCAAGGAGGAGGCGCGCCCCGGGCGCAAGATGGGGCATCTCACGGCGGTGGCGGATACGGTGGACGAGGCCCGCGCCCGGGTCCTTAGTGCGCGGGGAGATGGGGACAGAGGGGGTTCGTTATGAAATCGCTGTACATTGACGGCCGATGGGAAGAATGCGAGACGACCATTGCCGTCCAGGATCCGGCGACGGGCGAGGTGGTGGGAGACGTCGCGCGCGGCCGGGCGGAGGATGCCGTACGCGCCGTGGAGGCCGCCGAGCGGGCACGGCAGAGCTGGCGGGGCGTACCGGCCGATGTGCGCGCTGTACGGCTGCGGCGCGTGGCCGCACTCGTCTTGGAGCATCAGGAGAAGCTTGCTCGCCTCCTGACCCGCGAGCAGGGAAAACCCCTGGCCGACGCGCGGGGCGAGGTGCAGTCGGCGGCGGAGCAGTTCTTGTGGTACGCAGAAGAGGGGCGCCGGGTGCAGGGTGACGTCCTGCAGGCACCGGCACCGGGCCGGCGCTTTTGGGTATGGCGCGAGCCGGTCGGCGTTTCGGCCGTCATCACGCCCTGGAACTACCCGATACAGACCGTGGCGCGGAAAACCGCCGCCGCGCTGGCCGCCGGCTGCACTGTGGTGGCGAAGCCTTCGAGCCTCACCCCCCTGTCGGCGGTGGAACTGGTGCGGCTCATTGAGCAGGCAGACGTTCCGCCCGGTGTTGTCAATCTTGTTACCGGACCGGCGGATGAGATTGGGGGCGTGCTCACGAGCCATCCTGCCGTTCGGAAAATCACCTTCACCGGCTCGACAGAGGTGGGAAAGCGCCTCATGGCCGAGGCGTCCTCGACGGTAAAGTCCCTGTCTCTGGAGCTTGGCGGGCATGCACCCCTCCTGGTGTTTGAGGACGCCGATCTGAATGCGGCCGTAAAGGGGGCAGTCACCGCGCGTTTTCGGTCCATGGGCCAGATCTGCCATTCCGCGAACCGCATCCTGGTGCATCGGGACATCCTGCCCGCGTTCCGGGAAGCTTTCACGGCCGCGGTCGCTGCCCTCAAGGTGGCGCCGGGGCTCGAGCCGGGAAGCCAGATCGGTCCCCTGATCAATGAGGAGGCGGTCTTGCGGGCCGAACGACACGTGCGGGACGCGGTGGACAGGGGGGCGAGCCTTCTGACTGGCGGAGAGCGCGGACGCGATCCCAATCTCGTCGGAGGGACGTTCTTTCTGCCGGCGGTGCTTGATAACTGCGGCCCCGAAATGCTGGTGGCCCGGGAGGAGACGTTTGGGCCCGTGGCGCCGCTTATCCCGTTTGAGGACGAAGACGAGGCCATCGCCGAGGCTAACCGCACGCCCTACGGCCTCGCTGCCTATCTTTTCACCCGCGAGCTGGCACGGGCCATCCGGGTGGCAGAACGCCTGGACGCCGGCGTCATCGGTCTTAACGACGCCCGCGCCTCGGGGATTTCCACGCCCTTCGGCGGGGTCAAGGAGAGCGGGTTCGGCCGCGAAGGCGGGCATTACGGGATTGAGGAGTTTCTCGTCACCAAGTCCATCGCGGTTTCGATGGAATAGGAGGCACCGTGCGCATCACCGGCATTGACACTTACGTGGTCGGGAACCCGTGGAAGAATTGGGTGTTTGCCGTTGTCAATACGGATGAGGGCGTCAGCGGTCTCGGTGAAGGGACGCTGAACGGCTTTGGGCGAACGGTACAGGCCGCCATTCACGAACTGGAACCGCTCGTGTTAGGGCGGAGCCCGTTTGACATCGCCGACATTGCCATGCATTTATGGCGCGATGTGTACTCTGACGGCGGCCAGATTCACGGCTCGGCTCTGGCCGCCATCGAGCTTGCGCTGTGGGACATCGTCGGCAAGGTCGCGGGAAAGCCCCTCTACCAGCTCTGGGGCGGGCGCTCCCATGACACGCTTCGCGCCTATGCCAACGGATGGTATCGCGGGGGCCGCACCCCCGAGGCTATCGCCGAGGACGCCCGCACCGTGGTGGGGCGGGGGTACACCGCGCTCAAGTTCGACCCCTTCGGCGCATCCTGGCGTGTGGTGGACCGGGACGAGATGGCCCTGGCCCTCGCCCTTATCGAGGCGGTCCGCGACGCGGTCGGCCCCCGAGTCGACATCCTGATTGAGGGCCACAATCGGTTCACCGTGGCGACCGCGCTCCAGTTTGCGGACAGGATGGCGCAGTTTTCCCCGACCTGGTTTGAGGCGCCGGTCCCTCCCCAGCGGATCGCGTCCACGGTCGAAGTTGCGCGCCGGTCTCCGGTTCCCATAGCGGTCGGGGAGGACTACTACTGCCGCGAGCAGTTTGCGGAGCTGCTCCAGTACGACGCCGTCCACATCGTGCAGTTGGAGCCGCAGTTCCTGGGCATGACGGCAGCACGCGATGTGAGCGGGATGGTGGCAGCCCACAACGGCGTCATCGCCCCGCACAGCGCGCAGGGGCCGGTATGCTCCCTGGCGTGCGCGCACCTCAATCTGGCCACGCCCCATTTCTTCCTGCACGAAATGTTCGACGAGTTCAACGAACCCTGGGAACAACGCCTGCTCACCCATCCGCTGCAGGTAGAGGACGGGCACGTGGTGCCGTCGGACCGCCCGGGTCTCGGGGCGGAGCTGGTTGTCGAGGAGGCGCTCCGCCATCCATACCGGCCCCAGAACTTCCTGCCCCTCTTTCGGAGTGGCTGGGAGAGGCGACTGGGCGACACGGCAGGGAATGGCTGAGCCTGATGGATCAGAAAGGCGGCGGGCCCGTGTGGCCCGCCGCCTTGGTGCGGCCGCTTCGGCTAGTCGGCCGGGCGCGATTCCATCATGCGCCGCCGCGACCCTTTCAGGTAGCGTGCCTCGATAGCCTCGAGGCTTAGGCCGCGCGTCTCCTGGCCGAATGCCAGCATGACGACCACGGCCACGGCCGACACGAGGGCGATCAGGCCGAAGGAAAAGCCAAGACCCGCCGAATGCCACAGTATGGGCATGTAGGCCGCGCCCACGATGCCGCCGAGCGTCCTCCCGATGGCCTCGACACTAGCCGCCCCGCGCACCCGCACCCCGGTCGGGTACTGTTCCGCGTAGTACATCTTGAGCCCTGGAAAAGCGCCGGTCCCGAAGAACGACATACCGAGCAGTGCCGCGACCAGGCCTGCGAGTGCGGGACCTGTCGCAAAGAAGGCCGCCGCGACCGCAGCCACGCCCATGAATACTCCGTACGTGCGCTTGCGGCCCCAACGCTCCGACAGGTATCCGTTCAAGAGCTTTCCCGGTATGGCGACCGCGGTGATGAGGGCGGCGAAACCGAGCGACTTCGCATACGGGATGCCGATGCCCGAGAAGATGGTGGGTGTGTACGTCATGACCACGTAAAACATAAAGAAGGTGCCGGTGGCGGCTACGGTGCTGACGGCGGTAGGCGCGATGAGGCGGGTCCAGGGAACGCGCACCGGCGATTCTTCCGTCTCCTGTGGACGCTGCGCCATGACGATCTTCGGGTGCGTGACGCCCGAGGCTTCCTCCGCGCGCGCCACCGACGCCTCCGCCTCCGCCACGCGGCCCTTGGAAGCCAGCCACCGCGGAGATTCCGGCATCAGCCGGCGCACCAGAAAGGCGTAGATGAGGGGGAGACCGGCCGCCACCAGAAACACGCGCCATCCCCACGCGGCTGGCAGGTGGGGCACGATGAGAAGTCCCAGGAGCGGGGCGATGAAGTAACCGACCGAGAGGCAGGCATCGAGAAAGCCGCTGAGCCAGGTCCGCCGATTCTTCTGCACCCACTCGCTAACAATGCTGTACGGCAGCGGGAATACCGCTCCCATGCCGAGGCCGGCCAGAAACCGGAGCACCAGCAGCATGCCGTAGCCCGTGCTTAAAGAAGCCAGGAGCGTCAGGGCGCTATAAATCACGATGCCGATGGTGAGGAGCCGGACCCGGCCGATGCGATCGCCGATGAAGCCGGCCGGAGGAAGTCCGACCACGACGCCGGCCGTCGATGCCACAGCCAGAAAACCGATCTGAGACGGGCTGAGATGCCACAGTGTCTTCAGCACAGGCAGCACCACGCCTGATGCGCCCACGTCCAGTGACTCGACGAACCAGGCTCCGCCCGCGAGAAATACTAAAAGCCAGACATAGCGGCTCATCGGTAACCGCTCGAGCCGCGCGGCAATTGCCGAAGCCGCGATTGTCTGTTGCTGTTCCGCCATCCCATCGCCCTCCAGCGTGACCGTCTAGGAGAAAAGTCGGGTCGCCCCACAGGATAGCCGGTTAATGGCGGCCAAAGGTCAAGAAACTTGCCGGATTTGCTGGTCTCTGGCTGAACTCTGCACCTCGCACCGCCATCGGTCGTGCCGGCCGCCCTGACCCGTGTTTCGATACAATCGTGCCGTGGCGGACTGGAAAAGAAGGCAGATGGGAGGCCGCGCATGCGGCTATATCTTGCGGGACCGCTCTTTACGCCTTATGAACGCTCCTTCATTGGGGAGTATGGATCCCGCCTTCGGCAGGAAGGGTTTGACTGTTTTATCCCCCACGAGCATTGGCTCGACGGGGCTGAACTGACGCCTCAGGCGGTGTTCCAAAAAGACGGCGCGGGCCTGATGGAAGCCGACGCCGTGCTGGCCCTTCTGGACGGTCCGATGGTGGATGATGGGACGGCGTGTGAGATCGGCCTCTTCTACGGCCTAAAGCAGCGTGACCCGAGAAAAAAAGGAGTCATCGGGCTTCTCACCGATTCGCGTCAAGGGGCGCCTGCCGACGGCAGCGCCGGTTCCTCGACCAACCTGGAGGGGAAAGGCTTGAACTTTTACGTGCTGGGATGCATCGAGGCGACGGGCGGCACCGTCGTTCAGACGGTGGATGACGCCCTGCCCTGGCTTAGACGCTGGCAGGCAGAACTTTCCGGAGAACACTCGTGACGCGGGACCGGCGCCCCGTCGTTATCGACGCAGATCCCGGCATCGACGACGTGCTCGCCATCTTGTACCTGACCGGACTTCCCGATGTGGAAATCGTGGGGCTGACGACCGTTCATGGCAACGTTCCGGCCGGCACCGGGGCGCGAAACGCGCTTAAGGCCTTCGAGATTGCCGGGGCGCCAGATGTCCCGGTGGTGGTGGGCATTGACCGGCCGCTCGTGCACCAGGCGGCCACCGCTGAGGATGTTCACGGGACAGACGGGCTCGGAGATGCGGGCGTGCTTCCAAGCCTCCGACGGCCGTCTGCCGGGTCAGGGCCTCTGCAGTTGCTGCAGTGGGCGCGGGAGCGGCCGGGCGAGATAACCCTGCTGGCGATTGGCCCGCTCACGAACGTCGCGGTGGCCCAGCTTCTTGAGCCGAAGCTGCCATCGCTGTTCCGGGAACTGGTCATCATGGGCGGGGCCGTGTGGGCGCCCGGCAACGTCACGCCCCACGCCGAATTCAATACCTGGCACGATCCGGAGGCAGCCCGGGTGGTGTTGGAGGCGCCCTGGAACATGACCCTGGTCGGTCTTGATGTCACGGCCCGCACGCGGCTCGAAGGAGCGGCGCTGGCGGAACTGGAGGGCAGCCCCAAGCCTGTGGCACGCTTTGCCTCGGCCATCTTGCAGGGATACCTAAACGAGTCGGAGCGAGAGAGCGGGGTGCGGGCGGCCTTCATGCATGATCCGCTGGCATCCGCCATCATGATGGATCCTCGGCTTGCCGATTTCCGCGACACACCGCTTCTTGTGGAACTTGCGGAGCCAGAACGCGGGCGGACCCGGCCAGAGGCGTCTGGCGGCGGGCCAGCGGTGCACGTGGCCGTGGATGTGGACGGCCCCCGCTTCATCGCACGTTATCTCTCCGCCGTCTTGCGCTAGCAAGCGCGGGTTCTCTGGTTCGTCTGCCGACGGGTCGCCGGAGACCGCGCGTATTTGGTACGCTCTACTGTTCGGGAGATAATGGGGAGGGCACCCATGGGACCGGAACTTGTAAGCGCCGACGCGATGGCTGCACGGATAGAGGACGGCGCCCATGTGCTCACGGTCGGGATGACCCTCTCGGGTGCTTCTGAAACTATCTTGAAAGCCATCGAGGCGCGCTTCCTCTCCGTGGGCCACCCCCAAAACCTGACCCTCATTCATTCCGCCGGGCAGAGTAACCGCCGCGACGGGATCCAGCACCTGGCCCACGAGGGCCTGGTCGGCCGCATCATCGGGGCGCACTGGGGTCTCGCGCCCCGGTGGATGGATATGATTTCCCACGATCGGGTCATCGCGTACTGCCTGCCGCAAGGGCAGATGACGCACTGGTACCGGTCGATGGCGGGCGGACTGCCGGGCCACCTCACCCAGATCGGACTCGGCACCTTCATCGACCCTCGCCAGGAGGGCGGCAAAATGAACGCGCGCACGGCGGCCGAACCGGACCTGATTCACGTGGTGGAGGTGCGCGGCGAAGAGTACCTCTTCATCGAGGCGGTGCCGGTGCACGTCGTCCTCATTCGAGGGACAACCGCAGACACGGCCGGCAACCTGGCGGCCGAAGAGGAAGCGATGAAGCTCGAGCTTCTGCCGGCCGTGTTTGCCGCCCGGCGCTTTGACGGCATCGTGATGGCCCAGGTCCGCCAGGTCGTCCCCAGAGGGCAGCTCAATCCTCGCCAGGTGGAGGTCCCCGGTGCCCACATCCATTACCTCACCGTCGCCGCGCATCCGGAGCAGGACCACCGCCAGACGGCGAGTGTTGACTATGCCCCGCGCTTTTCAAGCCAGGGGTTCGGACCCTCGCTCCAGGAGATTGAGCCCGGCCCGCTTGACGAGCGCCGCGTTATCGGGCGCCGTGCGGTGCTGGAGCTCCATGCGGGCGACATTGTCAACATGGGCACGGGCATTCCGAACGACGTCATCGGCCCCGAAGTGCTGAGCGAGGGTGCGGGCGATCTTGTCACTCTGACAGTGGAGTCGGGCGTGTATGGGGGCCGCGCCTGGGGCGGCATTGACTTCGGGGTTGCCGAGTATCCGGATGCGCTCATCGAGCATCCCTACCAGTTTGACTTCTACAACGGCCACGGCGTCGACGTCACCTATATGGGCTTCGGGGAGGCCGACGCCTCCGGCAACGTGAACGCCACCAAACTCGGTGACCGGGCGACCGGTGCGGGGGGCTTCATCGACATCACGGAGCGGGCCCGCACCGTGGTGTTTTGCGGCACCATGACGGCCGGAGGGCTTAAAGTGGTGGTAGAGGACGGACGACTCCGGGTGGAGCAGGAGGGGACCATTCAGAAGTGGGTCTCCCACGTCCAGCAGATCTCGTTTAACGGGGCGCGCGCCCTCGGACGCGGGCAGAGGGTGCTGGTGGTGACCGAGCGGGCGGTGTTCCAGCTCACCCAGGCCGGCTGGACCCTCATCGAAATTGCACCGGGCATGGACCCGGAGCTGGATGTGATCCCGCATATGGCGTTTAGACCGACGATGCTGGAGCCGCCCGTCATGATGCCCCCGGTGGTGTACGAAGAGGCACGCCTGGAGCTCGTGGCACGACTCACGACAGGGGAGGCGAAGGACAGACATGGCTAGTCAAGACGATGTGGTCATCATTGACGGGGTACGGACCGCCGTCGGAACTTTTGGCGGGAGTCTGAAGGGGGTGCCGGCCCCTACACTTGGCGCGCACGTGATACGAGAGGCGCTGTCTCGATCGGGCGTGAGCCCGGAGGACGTGAACGAGGTCGTGCTGGGCGCGGTCGGACAGGTGTCGCGCGATGCCTTCATGGCCCGTGTGGCGGCTTTGGAGGCGGGGCTGCCGCCCGACACCAGCACCGCGCAGACGGTAAACCGTCTGTGTGGCTCCGGCCTGCAGGCCATCGTGACCGGAAGCCAATGGCTCCGGCTCCATGACGCCGATGTGGTCGTCGCGGGCGGCACCGAAAACATGAGCGCGCTCCCGTACTACGTGTGGAACCGATGGGGACGGCGGCTCGGCCACTCGGAGCTGGAAGACGGGGTGCTCTCGGCCGTCACCGATCCCTTCGAGCGGTACCCGATGGGGATAACGGCCGAAAAGGTTGCCGAGGAGTTTCGGATCTCGAGAGAGGAGCAGGACCGTCTGGCGCTCGATTCTCAGACGCGAGCCCAGGCCGCCATTGAACAAGGTCGCTTCGAAGGGCAGATTGCGCCGCTCGACGTCGTCGAAGGGCGCGCGTCGAAGACGTTTTCCGTGGATGAGCACCCGCGCGAGACATCTTTGGCCAAGCTCGCCCAGCTTCGCCCGGCCTTCAAAGAGGGGGGAAGCGTGACCGCCGGCAACTCTTCGGGCATCAATGATGGCGCGGCCGCGGTCGTGATGATGCGGGGAGACGATGCCGGACGCCGGGGGTTAGAGCCGCGCGGCCGGTTGGTCAGCTACGCGGTGGCGGGCATACGGCCCGACATCATGGGCTACGCGCCGGTGTACGCCATCCGTATGGCGCTCTCCCGCGCCGGACTCGACATCGATCAGATTGCGTTGACCGAACTCAACGAAGCGTTCGCCGCCCAGGCCGCAGCGGTTGTGCGCGACGCCCATCTCGACTGGTCCACCACCAACGTCAACGGCGGCGCCATCGCACTCGGTCACCCCATCGGGGCCACCGGCGCCATCCTGACGGTGAAACTCCTGTACGAGCTTGAGCGGCGCCGGGAGCGTTACGGTCTCGTGACGATGTGCATCGGCGGCGGCCAGGGCATCGCGGCCGTTTTCGAAAATTACCGGGTGTAGGTCATGGACCAGCAAGTCGCCCTGGTGACGGGCGCCCAGCAAGGCATTGGCCGCGGGATTGCGAGCGTGATGGCGGCGCGGGCCTATCACGTGGTGGTCTGGGACCTCGACCCCGAGGCGGTGGCGGAGACTGCCCGGGAGCTCGGGGGGACTGGTTTCGCGGTGGATGTGGCGGACTTTAGGGCGGTTGCCGACGCCGTGGCGCAGGTGGAGGAGCTGGTCGGGCCTGTCGCGGTGCTGGTCAATAATGCCGGCATCAATCGTGACCGCATGCTGCACCGCATGTCGGAAGACGAGTGGGACCAGGTTGTGGCCGTGGACATGAAAGGTCCCTTTAACGTGATGCGGCACGTGGTGCCCCGCATGCGCGAGCGAAAATCCGGCCGCATCATCAACATCTCCTCGGCCAGCTGGCAGGGAAATGTCGGGCAGGCCAACTATGCGGCGGCCAAGGCTGGGGTTATCGGGCTCACGAAGACTGCCGCGCGTGAACTGGCCCGCTTCAACATCACCGTGAACGCCATCTGCCCGGGCTTCATCGACACGCCCATGACCCGGCGCATGCCTCCCGAGGCGTTTCAGGTCATGCTCGACAAGATTCCGATGGGACGCATCGGCACGCCGGAAGACGTGGGCCGCGTGGTGGCCTTTCTCGCGTCTTCCGACGCGGCCTATGTGACCGGCGACGTCATCAACGTCGGCGGCGGCATGGTGCTGTAGCCGACTTCTAAAGGGGCTCGGGTGTAAGCCGGCGCCCCTGCAGGGACCCGAGAAATTCCGTGCCTTCTACAACTTTGACGCCGCCCATGTATACGGCCTCGATGCCGTGCGGCGGCGTCCACGGGTCCTCGAATGTGGAACCATCCGCGATCCGTTCCGGATCAAAGAGGACTAGGTCAGCTATCTGGCCCTCACGGATGTACCCCCGTTCCGGGATGTGGAAATGTTCGGCAGGACCGCCTGTCATGCGGCGCACAGCCTCCTCTCGGGAATAGACGCCGCGCTCGCGGACGAATTCCCGGAAGACGCGCGGGAAAGTGCCGGTCAGGCGGGGATGGGGGCGGCTTTGTCCCTCGCCCGCCACACCATCGGTGCCAATCCAGCATTGGGGATCCGACAACACGCGCATCAAGTCATCCGCGTGCATGCTGTGCACCACCATGCCGGCCGACATCTCATTCTCGATGAGCAGGTCCGCCATTGCGTCAAACGGGGTCACGGCCCGCTCGCCGGCCAACGCGGCCAGTGTCTGCCCGTGGTGCCTGCCGGTCTTGGTGAAGGCAATCACCATCCGGTCATAGCCGGTGGCAAATATCATGCTCTCCCACCCCGACTCCCCGGACTCGCATTCCGCGGCGATCCGCCGCCGCGTGCCCGGATCGGCCAGCCGTGCCATCGCGCGCTCGCGGCCGCCCTCCAGCACCCACCCGGGCAGGTTGGCCGAGATGGACGTGCTGGAGGCGATGTAGGGGTACGCATCGAGGGCCACGGTCACACCGCTCTCGCGCATCGTCCGCACATGGTCCAGAGATTCGCGGGTCTTGCCCCAGTTCGGAATGCCGGCCGCTTTGTGGTGTGAGAGCTGAAGGCGCACCCCGGTCGCCTGGCCGACGGCCAGAAATTCGTCGACGGCCGGGACGAGCGCGTTTCCCTCGTTGCGGATGTGGCTCGCGTACACGAGGGGGCGGGCGGAGAGGCCCTCCAGCAGGCGCGCGAGCTCGTCAGTATCGGCGTACGAGCCCGGGGTGTAGAAGAGTCCGGAGGACAGACCGAAGGCGCCCCGATCGAGGGCCTCGATCAGGAGCTCCCGCATGGAGCGGATATCGTCTGCGCCGCATACGCGATTGGCAAAGCCCATCACCCGCTCCCGCAGGGCCCCATGACCGACGAGGGGTGCGAAGTTGGTGACCGGGCGGGCAGTATCGAGTGCGGCCAGATAATCGGACGGCCGGCCGCGGCCACGGTCCTCGACGGCGCCCCCGAGCGGACTTGATCCGCAGTTTCCCACCACTTCGGTCGTGATGCCCTGGAGAAGCTTCGTGGTATCGGACCGGGCCGCGAACGGCGACCGATCGGCGTGCGAATGGACGTCGATAAATCCGGGAGAGAGAGCAAGACCCTCACCCAGTATCACCGGCACGCCTTTCGGCGCCGCTCCCGGGGCCCTCACCTGTTCGATGTAAGGCCCATCCACCAGGACGTCCGCGACCCGACTCTCGTTGCCCGTTCCGTCAAGGACCAGCACACCCGCCAGCAAGAATCGCCCCATCGCCGTCGCCTCCCAAAAAGCTGTGTCCATCCTACCAGGCCTGGAGGCCCGGACAGGAAGCCGCGGGTCAGATGGCGGAAGGCAGAGACGATGAGGTGTCTTTCAGTGAAAGGAATCGGACGCCGGGCAAGTTCTGACCGGGAGGATGTCCTGATCTGCCTCAGGTGGAAGAGGGAGTGCCGGCGTCGCGGGCCAAAAGCGTCTGCAGGTCTGAGAGCTGGCGTTCCATGCGATGGAGGTGCCTCTTTATCTCCTCCGTATCAAGTTCCGACTTGTAGTTCAGGGCGTAGTCGATGTCCGCCTCCACCTTGCAGCGTTCCGCGGAGCGGTTTTGACTCATCATGATGAACGGCGCCTGGAATCCGGCCACGAACGAGAGCAGGAGATTTAACAGAATAAACGGAGCGGGATCGAAGTGGAGTGCCCTGGGCGTAACCAGATTCCACAGGACCCAGATCACCAGGAAGCCGGCGAAGATGGAGATAAAGCGCCAGGACCCGGCGAATGCGCTCACCTTGTCCGCTACGCGGTCGCTCTTCCTGGTTCGCTCGGCATACTCGACGTCGAGGTGATGAACGACGTGCGCCTCGTAGTGCCGAAGTGCATGCGCCACCCGACCCTCTTCCAGATTCACACTCGCCATGTTGGGCTTCACTCCTCACGGTGCAGGTGAGGCGGCGTTCGCGGGCCGGCTCGAAGATTCCTGCCGACGCATGCGCGGGGCTCCGGCGGACTTCAGCTCGGACAGGAGGAGGAAGGCGGACCGGCGATGGCAGAAAAGAGGTGCCGGGAGCGCCGGAGCCCGTTGACGGCAATGGACGGGAGCTTTGAGAATACCTCCGCGCGGCCGTGCTCACGAAGCTTCGTGGCGTGCCGGGCGGGAACCTGTGCGGACGATTGGCAGAACGCCCGATACCGCGTCCCGGAGTCGCGACGGCACGCCGCGGTCCGGGACGTGTGCTCCCAACAGGGTTAGGCGACCGGGCTCCGGAGGGAGGCCAGGGCAAGCGTCCACTTCCGCAGTTCATCCAGCATCACCTGGGCCGATTGGGCCACCGGTTCAGGCGGGTCGAGGCGACCGTCCTTCAGATGCTGGCTCACGAATGAAATGCCCACCGATTCCGGAAGCGGCATCATACGCACGGCGGTCAGCACTTGCTTGACCTGCTGCTGGGCCCGGAGGCCGCCCGAGGCACCGCCGTAGCTCACGAGTCCGGCCGCCTTGTAATTCCACTCCGTGTAGAGAAAGTCGATGGCATTTTTGAGCGGTGCCGTCATCGAGTAGTTGTACTCCGGCATCACGAAAACCACCGCGTCGGCCGCGTCCACCATGCGGCTCCACCGGACGGTGTGTTCCTTGGTGTATTTGCGAAGGCGCGGATGCTGAGGCTCGTCCAACAGGGGGAGCGCAAGTTCCATCAAGTCGGCAACCTGCACGTTGTCAAAGCCACCGTGCTGCTGTGCCTGCTCGATGAACCACTGCCCTACGGACAACCCCACCCGCCCGGGACGGGTACTGGCAATGACGACCAAAAGGTCCAAGCTGAGTGCCTCCTTGGAGTTATGATTCCCATGTATCTTACATTAAGTAACGGCTTTAGGGAAGCCGCCGGCCGGAGCGGCCTGGGGGGGATTGTGCCACAGTACGAGTGAGCGACTCATGAGGAGGGGCAGCGGTGGAGCGAAATCCGGGCTATCCCTGGCAGGAATCGGCGCCGGGGGCGGTGCAGTGGCACGGAGGCTTTTGGGGACAGCGTCGTGACGTGGCGGTCAGCGTGACCGTGCCCCATGTCCTGGACCGGTTGGAACACGAGGGACGCCTCCGCAATTTCGACCGCGCCGCGGGCCTTTTGGACGGTGGGTTCGAGGGGCACTATCGCTTTGACGACTCCGACGTGTACAAGGCGCTCGAGGGAGTGGCCTACATCCTGGCAGGCGGCCCCAACCCCGCCCTGCAGGCGAGGGCGGATGAGTTCATTGCCCACATCGGTCGGGCACAGATGCCGGACGGCTATCTCTACACCTGGTATCAGCTGGGCGATGCTGCGGCGCGCTATACCGATATGGACAGCCACGAGATGTACTGCGGCGGGCATCTGATGGAGGCCGCGGCTGCATACTTCGAAGCCACCGGCAAGACGGAGCTCCTCAGCATCGCGACGAAACTTGCCGACCATTATCTCGCGACGTTCGGACCGGGTCGCCGCCATTGGGTGGACGGGCATGAAGAGGTGGGGCTTGGTCTCCTGGCCCTCTACCGCGTGACGGGTGACGTCCGCTACCGCGACTTCGCCCACTGGCATCTGGAGGAGCGGGGCCACGGGCACGGCCAGGGTGCCATCTGGGACAACCCGGACTTTGGAGCGCGCTACGCCCAGGATCACATTCCGGTGCGCGACATCGATGTGGCCGAGGGGCATGCGGTACGCGCCATGTACCTGTATGCCGCCATGACGGACCTCGCGGCTCAGGGGGCGGCCCCTGAGTACCGGCCGGCCCTATTCCGCGCTTCTCAAAACATCGTGGAACACAAGATGTACGTGACGGGAGGGATCGGGGCCGTGGGCCGGTACGAAGGCTTCGGTCCGGACGACTATCTCCCTAACCGCGAAGCCTATTGTGAGAGCTGCGCCGCCATCGGCATGGTGTACTGGAATCACCGCCTGAACCTGCTGACAGGCGATGCCCGCTATGCTGATCTGGTCGAGCTTGAACTCCTAAACGGCGCTTTGGCGGGGCTGTCCCTCGAGGGAGACCGTTTCTTCTACGTAAACCCGCTGGAGTCCGACGGTGATCATCACCGTGAACCCTGGTTTTCCTGCGCCTGCTGCCCCAGTAACTTCGCACGTTTCGTCCCCGGGATCGGACGCTACTTCCAGGCCCTGGCGCCCGACGGACTGGTCATCAACCAGTTTGCCGGGGGCGAGACGGTCCATCGGTGGCACGGGCGGGCTCTTCGGGTGGTGGAGGAAACCCGCTATCCGTATGACGGGGCGGTGACGCTCACGCTGTACCCGGAAGGACCGGAGCCCCTCACGCTCAGAATCCGGAAGCCGGGCTTTGTCCGTGGAGCGAGTGTCAGCCTGAACGACCGGGAGATCGTCCCTGAGCTCGAGCATGGCTACCTTGTCATCCGAACGACCGTCGCTCCGGGCGACCAGGTCACCGTGTCGTTCGATGTGGGTCCGCGCCGGATCCATGCCAGGCCCCCCGTGGTAGATGATCGGGGCCGGGTCGCCCTGGCCGCGGGGCCTCTCATATTCTGCGCCGAGCAGGCCGACAACCCCGATGGGAACTGGTCGGTCAACTCTTCCTCTCCCATCCGGCGCGAGTGGCGTCCGACCCTATTAGGGGGGATGCCCGTCTTGTCCGTGCCGAGACAGGACGGGGAGCCCCTCACCCTGCTGCCGTATTTCGCGTGGGACAACCGGAGCCGCGGACGGATGGAGGTGTGGCTGCAGGAGGATGACGTTTCCGAAAAGTGACCGGAGTAAGCGAGCAAGACGATGCCCCCGGGTCTCGGCGCCGGTTCAGGCAGGAGAGGCCGCCAGGCCCCAGAAAGTGTGGCTGAGAGGAGCCACCCCGGGGGTGAATGCAGGTAAGGGAGGACATCATGACCGGACCGGTGACGATTCGCCGCGACGAGTATGGCATCGCGCATATCAAGGCCACCAGCGACCACGACTTGTTTGAGGCCGAGGGCTACATTCATGCTATCGATCGCGTGGTGCAGATGGACGGCGACCGGCGTACGGCCTACGGGACGCTGGCGGAACGCGACGGGGCCCGGGCCATCGGCAGTGATCGCTTCTGGCGGCCCATGGGTATCGGGCGCGTTACGGCCGCGGAATGGGATGGACTCGATCCGAAGACCCGCGCCATGTTCGAGGCCTACGCGCACGGCGTCAATCGGGGTCTTGTCCACCACGAAGAGCTGTATCGGAGGCAGGGCTGGCCGCTTCGGCCCTGGGAGCCCCAGGATTCACTGGCCGTGCTGAAGGTGCGGCACCTCCTGATGGGAGTCTTTGAGCGCAAGCTCTGGTGGGGACGGCTCTTGTCCCGTCTGGGACCGGAGCGTTTCGTCGAGGTGCTGGCCAGGCTGGCCGGGGAGACGCTTGTCATGGTGCCGCCGGGCGTTACCGCCACGGGACCCGACATCCCTATCGGTGCGGCCGACTTCCCGCCCGAGAGCGCCGCCAGCGACGGGGCCGGCAGTAACAACTGGGTGGTGGCCGGATCCCGCACCGAAAGCGGGTTTCCCATCGTGGCGGGCGATCCGCACCGGGCGGTGGAGCTACCGAACGTCTATTACCCCGTCCATCTGCAGAGCGATCGCCTGAACATTGTCGGCCTCGCGTTTGCGGGCGTGCCCGGCTTCCCGCACTTCGGGCACAACGCGGACGTCGCCTGGGCCATCACCCATACCGCCGCCGACACCCAGGACCTCTATGTCGAGCCGGATGACGCGGTCATTGAGTGGCGGGAGGAGACTATCGCGGTTCGAAACGGCACCGACGAGCGCATCACGCTGGAGCGGACAGCCCGCGGTCCCGTCATCGGGCGGCTCGGCCCGCGGCGGCTGGCGGTGCGCGCCACTGCCCTTGAAGTCGAACCACGCCAGTATGCATGTCTCCACCAGATGCTGGAGGCGCGAAGTGTGGCCGAGCTGCACGAGGCGCTCCGCACTTGGGTCGACCCCGTAAACAATCTCGTGGCCGGCGACCGCGGCGGGCACATCGGCTACCTGATGCGCGGTCGTGTGCCCATGCGGCACCGGGCCAACTTCTTTGCCCCGGTTCCGGGTGAGGACTCCCGTTTTGCGTGGAGCGGATATATTCCGTTCGCGGAGTGGCCCCGGGTGCTGGACCCGCCAGACGGCGTGGTCGTCACGGCCAACAATCGCGTGACGGGGGCCGATTATCCCCATCCCATTGCGCCCCTCTTCACCGCGGAGTACCGCGCGCGGCGCATCTGGGATCTGCTCCACGCTCACCCGGCCTTGTGGACGGCCGAGGCGATGACCCGGGTGCACCGCGACATCAGTCCGCCCCCCGCCATTCGCCTGGCTCGGCATGCCGGGCGCTTCTCGTTCGATGAAGCCCGAGAAGAGTCGGCCCGCGGCCTTCTCATCTCCTGGGACGGGACCCTCGAGCAGGATGCGGCTCCGCCGCTCATCTACGCCACCTGGCGCGAGCACCTTACACGAGCCGTGTTTGCGCGGCTCGTCGGAGAAGAGCTCGCAGGCGATCTTACCGATCCGGCATGGCCCGGAGCGGCCCAGACGTATAACCGGCTCCGCGCCCGCATCGTGGAACTGGTCGATAACGCGTCTCCCATTCTCCCCTCGCCCGATGCGTGGATCGACGTCCTTCGCCGGAGTTTCCAGGCGGCGGTGGAGGAACTTCAAACGCGCTACGGGCCCGAGCCGTCCGCGTGGCGATGGGGGGAGGCCCACAGGCTCTCGGTGGCTCCGCCGGTGGTCCTTCAGGGGGAAGACGAAGGGGGGATTGACATCCCGCTCCCGGGAGACGGCGAGTCGGTCCGGGCAGCGTCGTTCGGCCCCGGGAGCTTCCTCGTCACCGGAAGCTCGGTCGCGCGCTACGTATTTGACGTCGGAGACTGGGACCGAAGTCTGTGGGTCCTGCCGGGTGGAAGCGCCGAACGGGGCCCGTATGCGCGAAATCTCCTGCCTCTGTGGGCGGACGGCCAGTTTGTGCCTATGTGGTATGGCGACGAGGCGGTGGCGGCGCACAGCCAGGTGGTCGCAACGCTCGACGGTGAAGCCTGACGGTCCTGCCAGCGGGGCGCGCATCCGTACGCGCGGGAGAGCGCCCCGCCCAGGACCGGTAAATGCCGGGTGGGAGCCCGATATTCCTCGTGAGGGACTCGCAGACAGGGCGGGCGGCCCGCGTTGACGGGTCATTCCGGGAGCTTTTCCAGCTGGACCGACGACGGGGGCAGGAGATTCGCGGGCACCTCCGACGGATATGAGACCTCCCCGCCCATGGCCGCTCTGAGACCGGGAACGCCAGTGGATCCCGAACAGCGGGGACAACCCTTGGGCAGCGAGCCGGCGGCCAACGGGGGATGCGGCGCTCTTAGGTCCCTGACTCCCTCGCCTGCGCGAGACTGCCCTCGCCCAGCGCCTCATCGACGGCCGCCAGCGCGTGGAGGCGCGTGGTGTCAAAGACGGGGGCCGCCACGTCATCCGGTCCAATGAGGAGGCCAATCTCGGTGCAGCCGAGAATCACGCCACCTGATCCTTCCTCCAGGAGACGGGAAATGATCGCCCGATATCGCTCCCGGGAGGTGTCGCGGATCGTTCCGACCACTAGCTCCTCGTAGATGACGCGGTCGACTTCGAGACGGCCGCTGGCATCGGGGACGTCGATGGAGAGCGCGTACCGCTCCTCAAGAAATCCTTTCAAGAAGGGTTCCTCCATCGTGAAGGATGTACCGAGCAGGCCAACCTGGCCAATCCCGGCCGCACGGATGGCGCGGCCGGTGGCATCGGCGATGTGAAGGACCGGGATGCCGGCGGCGGCCTCCACCTCCGGGGCCAGCTTGTGCATGGTGTTTGACCCGATGACGAGAAAATCGGCGCCGGCCCGCTGGAGAAGCGCCCCCGCCTCCCCCATCAGGCGCCCCATCTCTTCCCAGCGCCCGGCGTGCTGGAGCTTCTCGATTTCTTCGAAGTCAAAAGAATATAGGACCATTCGGGCCGAATGAACACCGCCAAGACGCCGCTGCACTTCCTCGTTGATGAGGCGGTAGTATTCAACCGTGGACTCGAAGCTGAGACCGCCAATCAGGCCAATCGTTTTCACCGAACAAGCCTCCCGCCGTACAACCACTTGAGGGGCTCTGACGTTCATTCCTGTGTCATTGTAGGAGGGCATAGCGGCCGAGGCCAGATCTCCGTTGCCGGTTTTCGCCAGCATTTCGGCATCGAGTTCTAGAGGGACGGTGTTCGCATGCCAAAGGTAAGGCGCCGGTACCCGGCCTTCAGCATCCTTGCGCCCGCGGCCGGGGGGCTTCTCCTATTGACCCTTGCGGCCTGCGGGATTCCAGGATCTGCTCCCGGACCCTCTTCCAGTCCCTCCCACAGTGCGACCGTGACCTCAAAGAGCCTGTCCTCATCCAAGCCGCCGTCTTCTTCAGCCAGCAGTGGGTCGGGAGCGCCCGGCCGATGTCTGTCCGCCAATCTCACGGTGGGCCTCTTGCAGACGACCGGAGCTGCCGGGAGCGTCGTGCGCACGTACGCCTTCACGAACGAGGGCGCCTCGGCCTGCACCCTCTTTGGCTATCCCGGGTTCGCGCTTCTGGGCACCGGCGGGAAGAGCCTGTCGACGACTGTCGTGCGGACTCCGGCCTCCATGTCGACCGTGACGCTGGTGTCTGGCGGCCACGCCTGGTTCACCATGGAGTACCCGGCCCAGACGGGGTACGGCACTCTCACCTGCCCCACGTCTACGGCGTTGGAAGTAACGCCGCCAAACGCTTATCACTTTCTGACGGTCACAGGCACCGCCGGGACCATCCAGGCTTACGGCGGCACCACCACACATCTCCAGTGCGGCCGGCTGAGCGTCGAGCCCGTAACGGGAACGCCGCCTTCACCGTAAAAACGCATAGCGCGCCGGACGGCCTGCCGAAGGGCGAAAGCTGCGGGGAGTGCGGTCGGAGAAGCCTACGGCCGGAGAAAGTCCGCGCGGCCATTGCGGAAGCTCGGAAAAGGCCAGGTATCGCCCGAGGGCGATCCCCATGAGTACCGACAGCGCCACGCCGTGGCCGCTGTAGCCCCCCACCCAAATAACGCCCGCCGGGGTCTCCCCCCACGCGGGCAACCCCGACCCGGTGATTCCGAGAGGCCCGGTCCAATATGTCGGCACCTCCACGCCCTTGTGGGGCAGGTCCGCCATCAGCGTTTTAAGCAAGCGGGCGACACCTTCGGGCCCGTCGGGGCCACCTTCGGCGCGACCGCCAAATACGAGGCGGCCGTCTGCCGTGCGTTGAAAGTGGGTGTAGCGGTCTGACTCCTCAAACACGGCCGGTCGGCCGGGGAGAACCCGGAGCTGAAGATCGGCGTCCAGGGGCGCGGTGGCGACCACAGTGCCATAGACACGCCGCATGCGAAGCCGCAGTGAGGGGATGCTTTCGGGCAAGAATCCGTTGGTGGCCAGGAGGATACGGTCCGCACGAACCGGGCGGCCCGCTCCCGCTATGACCTGGTGCCCGGAGGCGGATTTGATTTCGACGCGGGCGTGTTCGACGATGTGGACGCCAGCCAGGACCGCGGCCCGGCCGATGCCGAGGGTGAGGGCGTAAGGATTGGCGGTGGCGGACCGGGGATCGAACAGGCCCCCGAGATAACCGCCGAAACCAATTCGGGCTTCGACCTCACGCCGGTCCAGCATCTGGGCTGGCGATGCGAGGAGGCGCGCATCACGCTCGAGCGCCTGGAGCCGCACGCGGTCGAGGGCCACCGCGAGGTGCCCACCGCGATGAAAGTCACAGCGGATCTCAAGGCGTGCGACGAGTTCCGCCACCTCGTCCACGGCCCGGTCGCCAGCGCGGTACCGCGCTCGGGCCCTCTCCTCGTCCTCCAGCCTGATGAGGTCCTGGAAGAGGGGATTGACGCCGGTCAGGACCTGGCCGCCGTTGCGGCCGCTCGCGCCGTCGCCGGCCGTGCCCGCCTCGAAGACAGCAACCGACAAGCCGGCCTCGGCGAGGGTGAGGGCGGCGCTGAGGCCCGTGAGGCCCGCGCCCACCACCGCTGCGTCCACCCGCCCGGGCACGGCGGAGGCCGGGGTGGCCAGAGAAACCGGGGGACGGCCGCCGTGCCAGAGGACGTCGCGCACCATGGGAGCGCCATCTCGAGACGCGTTGGATGTCATCCCGTGAATCACCTTCTCCCCCACACGGAGGAGATTATAGCCGGGATCGTGCCCGACGCATCCATCGGAACCGGCAGGGTTCCCCGCGGCCACCGGCCGGGCCCAAGTCCCAGAGGTCATAGGAATTGACCGGAGCGGGCGGGAATCCTTCCGCATGGACATCACCGAGGCGCCTCCAGTGGCCGGCAGAGCGTGAGCGCGGGTGACGGCCGCCTTCTGGCGTCGCTCTCCGACGACGGGGAGCTCCGGTTCTCCTGGGAGGGAGAGGGAGGCGCCCGGTTCCTATTCGCCCTGTGCCCGGAGGCCTTTTCCGTGGAGGCGGTGGGGGCAGTCTCCGTCGGGCGATTTTTCGCCTGGGATACCTTCTCAGAACGGCGACGACGCGTCGCGAAGACCGATCGTCTGGAACGGCGGGCGGGTGGCGAGGACAAGGTCCAGGCCGACTACGTGAGCCGGAACGGCCGGGGCCGGCTCGAGCTTGCCGCACGGCGCGTCGATGACGCCCACTTCATAATTGACCTTTCAGCATCGGAGCCGGCGGCTGCCAATCGCGTGGGACTGGAGCTTCGGGGCCCGATGGCGGGCCTGTACGGATTCGGGGAGTACGGCATCGGCCCCGCGCATCGCCGGGGTCGGATCGTCACGTGGGCGGAGGAGGGACCGGTTGGTCTCGGCGCCTGGTCGCGATGGCTCAGGTGGACCGGTCGGGTGCCGCTTCCGCGCGGCCCTTACAGCACCTACGCCCCGGCGCCCCTCTGGTTGTCGTCGCGGGGCCATGGGGGCTGGCTCGAGAACTCGGAGCGCGTCGAGTGGCTGGTGGACGGAGATCGTCTCCACGCGAGGGTGTGGAGCCGGCATGTGCGCCTGCACATCGTCGGGGGCCGGGACTTGAAGGGCGTCCTCGTGCGGCAGCGTCTGTGCCTCGGCCGGCCGCCGGCGGTCCCCGCTTGGACGTTCGGACCCTGGATCGACGCCGTGCGCGGCGAGGAGGAAGTGCGTCGACGGGCCCGCCTCCTCCGCGAGGCGGGCATTCCCGCCTCGGCCCTGTGGGTCGAGGACTGGATGGGATCCCGAGAAGATGGGCGCCGCTTTGTCATGCGCCCGTTGGCCCACGAGACCGACACCCGCCTGTATCCCGATCTCCCTGGCCTGGCGCGCGATCTGCATACGAATGGCTTCAAGTTGCTCGGCTACTTCTGCCCCGAGGTGGCGGAAGGGACGCGCCTCTACCGAGAGGCGCTCGACGGGGGTCACCTGGTCGCGGATACCGAGGGAAAGCCGGTCGTCGTCGAGATTCTGAAGAACCGGCACGGGCAGTGGGACCTCACCCGTGAAGATACGCGGGCCTTCGTACACCAACGTCTGTTCGCCCCCGCGCTGGCGGACGGATTTGACGGGTGGATGGCAGACTTCGGCGAGCACCTGCCGCCGTCGGCTGTGCTCTCTGACGGTACCGACGGGATGGCGAGTCATAATCGATACCCGGGCCTCTGGCATGCCACCAACCGAAGTTTCTTTGATGCGGCCCGGCCTGATGGGGACAGCACGTTTTTCGTGCGTTCGTCGTCGCTCGCCTCGCCGGCGCTGGCGCCGGTTTTCTGGGGAGGCGACAATGACACCGACTGGGACGCGGCGGACGGCCTGCAGACGGTGGTGGCCCAGGCGATTTCGGCCGGCCTTATCGGCCATGCCCTGTTTGCGACCGAGATTGCCGGCTATATGACGTTCGGACTCACAAAACCGGCCTCCCGGGAGCTTTTCTGGCGGTGGACGGAGCTTGGGGCGCTGCTGCCGGTGATGCGCACCCACCATGGCACCGCCCGTCCCCGCAACTGGAACTTTGAGCGGGACCCGGAGACGCTCGCACACTTTCGCCGCTATGCCCGGCTGCATGTCTTGCTCTACCCCTATCTCGCCTCCCTGGCCCGGGAGGCATCCGAGACGGGCGTTCCTCCGGTACGCCCGCTGGCCCTCGAATACGGGGACAACATTCCGAACGACGTTTCGCAGGAGTATCTCCTGGGCCCGGACGTGCTGGTGGCCCCGGTGGTCACACCCGGTGCGACGACGCGTCAACTCTTTGCGCCACCCGGTCGGTGGCGACACTGGTGGACGTCCGAGACGGTTTTTGGACCTGGGCCGGTAAGGGTGCCAGCCCCGGTTGGAGACTTGCCGCTCTTCGTGCGGGAAGGCGCCGTGCTGCCGCTTGCCGAAGGATCCCGCGAGGAGGCGTCCGGGGGCGAGTGGGTGCCGCGTGGTTTCGTGGATACGCTGGCGGCAGAATCGCCCGGTGATGTCGGCGCCGATCGGGAGCGCCTCACGCTGTGGACGCCAGCCCCGCCGGCCGGCATCACGACCATTCTCCTCGGCGGCGGAGGGAGACTCACGGCGGCCGGAGCGGAGGGACCCGCGGAGGGGGCATCGGTGCGTGTGCAGCCGGCCCGCCACTCAGAACATGGCCCCGCCATCGGAAGATCCGGAACCGGGGTTCGGGTCGAACCAGGACGGGTTGTGGTGCTGGGCGATGGCGGACGATTCCTGCGGGTGTCTTACGAGGGGCCGGGACCCCTGGAGGTGATCTGGCGCCATGACTGACAGCCGCCGCGGCCTTTCGATTTCGTACGGCCTTGGAAGCCTCGGGACCAATATCTTTGCCCAGGCCTTCTCCGCGTTCATTCTGTTCTTCTATATCGACCATCTGCACGCGGCGCTGGGCGCCATCACGGCAGCTATGGCGGTGCAGAGCGTGTGGCACGCGGTCTTAAACCCGGTTGTGGGTTGGCTCTCGGATCGCACGAAGAGTCGCTTCGGACGTCGGCTCCCCTACATCGCCCTGTTTACCCTGCCGCTTGGGTTCGTCTTCTGGCTTCTTTGGCGCCCGTTCGTTCCCCGAGCGGATCTGGCTCTGTATTTCCTGGTGGTCGTAGCCCTCTTCGACCTCTTCTATCTCGTGACGGTCATCAACTGGACGAGTCTGTTCCCCGAAATTTTCGAAACCCTGGATGAGCGTGCCCGCGTCGAAAGCTTTCGCCAGGGCTTCGGCATCGCCGCGCTGATGGTGGGGGTGGCCGCCCCGCCGATTCTGTACGGGCGCTTCGGCTGGTCGACCATGGGCCTCATTCTGGCGATTATCGGAACGGCAGGCTTTATAGGACTGGTGTTCGGCCTGCATCCGGCGGCGCGCCGGACGGTCATGCCGGAAAGACGTCTCGCCCTGAAGCCGGCCATTCAAAGGACGTTGACCCAGCCGGGGTTCCTCCGCTACCTCGGGACCAATTTCCTGGTCCAGTTCGTCCTGGTGCTCATACCGGCGGGGCTGCCGTTCTTCGCCAAGTACGTCTTGCATGTGACCCACGGCCGACTCACCATCATGCTGGCTGTCACGTTCGTGCTGGCGATTTTGCTGGTGCGTCCGTGGGCGGGCTTCATCGTGCGTGTCGGGTCCCGGCGCGCGTTCCGTCTCTCCATGGTGTTCCTCACCCTCGGGGCGCTGCCGTTCTTCGTAGTCCGCAACTTCGCGGAAGGAGTGGCGGCCCTGGCCGTGATTGGCGTGGGACTCTCCGGGTTTCTCATGCTGGTCGACATCATCATGGCGGAGATTATCGATGACGACGCGCGGAGGGTGGGGGAGCGGCGAGAGGGGGTGTACTACGGCTTGAACGGCTTTGTGCTGCGCTTCGGGACCACGCTCGAGTCGCTCGTGCTCTACGTTATCCTGACCGTCACCCACTATCATGCCAACGCCGCCGGCATTGCGTCTCCGGCCGTCGTGATGGGATTCCGGATATTGATGGCCGGGGTTCCACTGGCCGCGCTGCTCGGGGCCATGGCTCTCTTTCATGGATATCGGGTGCCCGAAAGCCGAAGAACCGCGCCCGCGGCGGCCGCGATGGGAGGTCCGGACGCCGTCTAGCCCCGGTGCCTGCGGGCCGCCAGCGCGAAGGCCGCCAGAACGGGGTGGGGGCGCTCTCCCGTCGATCGAGCCTGAGGGACAAACAGCGTGCCCAGAAAGAACGGGTGGCCGGGCATTTCCATGATGCGCACCTCACCGTCGCCGTCGACGCCGCTCACGATGAGGCCTGCCGCCTCCAGCGGATCGCGGTAGGCGGGATTCAGACCATAGTTGCAGTAGAAGGCCTCCCGGCACCGTGCCGTCCCATAGATCTCCGCGGCGCGTGTGTTGGGCAGCAGCAGAACTTCCTGCTCCTGGCCCACGATGGAGCAGGAAAGAGGAGTCACGGCCAGATGCGCCGCGCCAGGATTAGTCTCGGCGTGGTCCGCGTCGTCGATATGAAGGACACTTCGGGCGTAGTCGACCACTACGTGTTGGAAGCCGCCTCAGGTGCCAAGCAGCGGCAGACCCCGCTCCCGTGCCGTACGGATGGCGCGCAGCGCGCCGCGAAAGTCCCGGTAGGGGCTTGCCGGAGCGATGAGTAGGCCATCAAACGTGAGGAGGTCCGCTTCGTCCGGCACCGCCTCCGTGGGGATCCAGGTAAAGCGGGGCGCGGGATCGAGGCCGGCCAAGGCCGCGTCCGTGAAGCGATGCGTCTCGTTGGCGGGATTGTAGTCGCCGACGATCCCGATATGAGCGGGGGTCGAACTCATCTTGACAGGACTCCCTTCGCCAGGGCTTGACGGGCACAAGCTACACAGTCATACTAAAAGTAAGCAACAGTCAAAAACGTAGTACGTATCGGCTGACCTAGTCAGTAAGTGTAACGCTCAGCGCCAGGTTCGGTCACGGTACCGTCGCCGCGGTGGGGATTTTGGGGAAGAGGTGCTGGAATGCCCGCAGTTACGGTCGAAAACTTCCTGGTTTTGCCCCGGATCGCACGCCCTGATCGCGCGGTGGCCCGCGATCGCCTCGTGGTTCAGGTGAAGACCGCGCCGTCGCTGCTCGAGGGCGCGGGATTTCCCGTCAGACGCCCCTTTCCCGGTCCGGGGCTGTCTCTGCGCTACACGGACCCGTTCTTGCTTCTTGACCATATGGGTGCGGTTGAGTACGGACCCGGTGAGGCCAAGGGTGCTCCCTGGCATCCCCACCGGGGTTTTGAAACCGTCACCTACCTGATGGACGGCGTGATGCGGCATCGCGACTCTAACGGTGGCGGGGGTCTCATCAGCGATGGGGCCACCCAATGGATGACGGCCGGATCCGGGATCCTCCACGACGAGATGCCCACGGAGGAACTTGTGATGAAGGGGGGCGTTTTCCACGGTGTCCAGCTGTGGGTGAACCTGCCACAGGACAAGAAGTGGACACCGCCCCGCTATCAGGACATCGGGGCGCAGAACCTCGTGCTCCTGACTTCCGATGATGGAGCAAGCCTTATACGTCTCATTGCAGGGGATCTCGCCGGGCATCGCGGACCTGGTACGACGTGGACGCCCATCACGTACGCTCACGTGAGCATCAGTGCAGGTGCGCGGCTGCGCCTGCCGTGGCCCGTGAATTTCAACGCCATGGTCTACGTGCTCGTAGGGTCGGGAACGGCCGGCCCCCCTGGCCACTCGGTTGACGTTGAAGAGGGCCAGCTGGCCCTCTTCGGGGAGGGCGACGGGCTGACCGTAACGGCTTCCGAGCATCAGTCGAGTCGATCGCCCACCCTCGAAGTGCTGATCTTGGGGGGGCAGCCCATCCGTGAGCCGATCTTTCACTGGGGGCCGTTTGTCATGAACAGCCACGAGGAAATCGTTCAGGCGTTTGAGGACTATCAGAAGGGACGGATGGGCATCATTCCGGCCACCACGCTGGAACCGGCCGCGGCGACCGACCCCGAGGACTAGGGGCACACGATCGGCGCCGGGCGCTCCCTCTAGGATCCGTGGGAAGGGAGCGCCCGGTGCCGTCGTCCGTGTCGGGGGACCCGGCCGCGCGCCCCCGACAGACCGGTAACGTTGCCCGCTCGGGGTTCGTTACCGTGCGGGGGTTCTTCTTTACGTGGCACCACGAAACGGGCCCGCACCGACGGCCGCCACGCCATCATCCCGGTGGATGTTCCTGTCCGCCATGAGTCTCATGCCCCTCTTTGTCGGACAACTCGATGCCCTGGCATCGCTCAACGAGCGGCAGCTCATGGTGGCGGTCGCGCTCGGCGCCGCGGCCGGGGGCATCCTGCTGGCCGTGGCCTGGCGGGCTTCCGCCGCGGGTCATCCCCTGCTCGATGCCTTGGGCGCGAGCGGCCGCTGGCCGCTCCTGGCCCTGTGGGCATGCTGGGCGGGAGCCCTCTCTGTCGTGACTCTCAGCTGGGCGGGCGCGGCGCTCAGTGCGGTGACGTTCCTTCCGGCCCCGATGTCGGCCGCACTGATCGCGCTCCTGGCAGCGCTCCTAAGCCGGGAGGCGAGACGGGAGCGCCCGCGGGCCTGGGCCGCCACGGTCACGGCCGTATTGACCGGTGCGGCCCTGATGGCGGTGGCACCGCACATCCTGGCCTCCTCGAGACCGGGACTCTGGCAGGGGGCGGACAATCTCTTGGGACAGGGGCGGGTGGGTCCCAACCCGTATCCTTTCGCGACCGAGTGGCGCGTGTTCCGGGCTCGCCTGATTGACGTGGGCGGTCTGGCGACGGCAACCGTGCTCCTGTGGGCGCCCATGCGCGTGGCGCGCTCCCCGGAGCCCTCGGGTGCGGGGAGCTGGTGGGTGACAGGGCAGGCATTTCTCGTCGCCGCCGTCGTCTCGGCGCTGACATACATAAGCACCGCCACCCGTTGGGGGGCGGGACTGCCGACCGGGGTATCCCTGGTGAATCCAATGAGCCTTCTCCTGTCACTCCGAGGGCCGGGGCTATGGCGTGACATGCTGGTGGGGGCGTTCACCGGCAGCGCGATTTTGGGGCTCCGCACGGTATGGGCCGGAGGCCCGCCGGTGGAAGGGGTTTCCCCGCCTGTCAAACGTGGCGCGACTTGGCTTGCGGGGTCGGCTGCCGTGATTCTCGCGGTCGTGCTGACCCGCACGCCTCTCGATGCGGTCGTGGCGACGTCGTTTCAGCGTCAGGGAGACGGTGTCTTCCGGCAGCTGGCCTTTTCCCTGATTGGCGGCGCGTATCTTTTCGCACCGCTCGTCGGGATTGCGGGGGTGAAGCTCCTCGGTCCTGTGCGGGCAACCGGGAGCAGCGTCGCCAATCGAAAACCGTTCCACGAAGGGCTCTGGGGGCCCCTGGCCTTTGCGGGTGGACTGATGGCCTCCCTGCCCTGGGCGCACGGGTTTGGCTGGCTATCCTTTGGCCCGTATGTTCATCGCTGGATCCCGTCGCTGCCCGCCCATGCCGCCGCGTTCGTAACAGCGCCGCCCGCTGATTGGGCGCTTATGGTCAGCACGCTTGTGTCCGCCCTAATTTTCAGCGCCGGCTCAGGGCTCGAAAAGCTTATCTGCCAGCACTCCGATGCTGAGGCCACGGGCAGCCCGCCGGTCGGGTCAAGTCATCGTCAGGATTGACCGGAGCGCCGCGGGGGAGCCGGTACCCCGCGGCGTCGATTCTCAGGAAAGGCGCCAGCCCAGCCGAGAGAGAAAGCGGCGGCGAAAGCGGGCGACGTCAAGCTTGAGAGGGACCCGCACGTTCTTCTCCTCCGGGCTGTATGGACGCGCGTCGACAACGGTCGCGCCGCGCGTGAGGGTTCCGGCGCGTTCCACGCTCACCGCATAGCGATCGCCCCGGGCGAGATCGGGGGTTTCGGCCAGCATGACCGCCAGCGGGTCGTGGAGCGGCGCCGTGCGGGCTCCCTTGGGGATCTTGGGGTTGTAGGCCCTGAGGTAGAACTCCAGCGCCTCCCGGAGGAGCCCTGCATACGGCCAGCGCGGGTCCACGCCCGCCAGGTCGTCGTCGGTGAACAGGGCTTGATGCGTCACGTCGAGACCCACCATCGTGATGTCGCCGCCGGCGTGAAATGCTTTGTGCGCCGCCTCCGGATCACCCCAGATGTTGGCCTCCGCGGCCGCCGTCACGTTTCCGGACACAAACGCGGCGCCGCCCATCACATAAAGCCCCCGGAGCTTGCGGACGAAGGCCGGGTCAAGTGACAGCGCCACGGCGACATTGGTGAGCCGCGCCACCGCCACCAGGGTGAGCTCACCCGGCCGCTCGTTCGCCATCCGCACCAGATACTCGGCGGCCGGCTCGATCTCCGGGGCGCGGGTCGCATCGGGAATGACCGCGCCGCCGAGACCGTTTTGGCCGTGAAACGCCTCGGCCGGGGCCCCTGACCAGTCCGCCAGCGGTGTCGCCGCCCCCGGATGGACCGGGGCGTCAGAGCCCGCAAGTTCCAGCACCGACAGTGTGTTGCGGGTCGTGATGCTTAAGTCCCCGTTGCCAAAGCAGGTGGTGACCCCCAGCAGTTGAAGCTCGGGTGACAGGTGCGCGTACAAGAGGGCCAGCGCGTCATCAATTCCGGTATCGACGTCCAGCAGGATGGGAAGCGGGGGGCGATTAACCATGAGGAGCCTCTCCCTTCACCGTGTCGGGAATCCGCAATGACCGTTGCTGCTCCGAACAATTAACGGTAAGATTTTCTCAGTTGTTCGGATACGGAAATTCCGCCTCGGGCAGGCTTCAAGTATAGGCGACCCCTCATGGGACCGACCAACCAAAGGAGTGCATATGGCCACGCACGATCTCCTTTACGAAGGCAAGGCCAAAAAGGTCTGGGGCACGGCGGAGCCTCACGAGGTCGCCATGGAATTCAAGGACGACGCCACGGCGCAGAACGGACTGAAGCGCGGTCAGATACTGGACAAGGGGCGTGTGAATGCCCGGGTCACCGCACTTCTCTTTGACTATCTCGGCACCGAGGGCCTCCCTACACACTTTATCCGTCAGCTGGACGAGCGCACGCTCCTGGTGCGGCGCCTGGGCATGATCCCGCTTGAGGTGATCGTGCGCAATGTGGTGGCGGGGTCCCTCCACGCCCGGACCGGCATTTTGGAGGGCACGGAGCTTTCGGCGCCCCTAGTCGAGATCTACTACAAGAACGACGCGTTGGGAGATCCCCTGTTCAACGACGAGCACGTGGCCATGATGGACGCAGCCTCCCCGGAGGAGCTGTCCCGTATGAAAGACATGGCGCGCTCCGTGAACCGCCACCTGCAAAGCTTCTTTCTTGCGCGTCGGCTCATTCTGGTGGACTTCAAGCTGGAGTTTGGGAAGATCGGCTCCGAGCTGATTCTTGGCGACGAAATTACTCCCGACACCTGCCGGCTCTGGGACGCCGATACCAAGAAGAAACTGGACAAGGACCGCTTCCGCCAGGACCTGGGCGGCGTCGAGGACGCATACCACGAGGTGCTGAGGCGGGTGGAGCTGTGAGCCGGGTCCATATTGTCGTCCACTTGAAGGAGGGCGTCCGGGATCCGGCCGGCGAAGCCGTGCAGCACGTGCTGCGGGATATGGGGTTTTTGGTCGAGCATCTCCGCATCGGGCGGCACATCACGCTCGACGTGGACAGTGCGGCAGGAGACGATGCGGCCCGTCTGGGGCGTGAGATGGCCGAACGTCTCCTGGCCAACCCGGTAATGGAGCAGTTCTCGGTTGAGGTGCGCTCGTGAAAGTGGCTGTCGTCACGTTTCCGGGATCCAACTGCGATCGCGATACGCTCCGGGCGCTGTCGCGCCTTCCGGTGGAGGCCGTGCCGGTCTGGCACCGCGACACGCATCTCGGGGGCGCCTCGGCCGTCATCCTGCCGGGTGGCTTTGCGTACGGCGACTATCTCCGGGCCGGTGCGCTGGCCGCGCACTCGCCGGTCATGGGCACGGTGCGGGAGCTCGTGAACGCCGGCGGACGGGTTCTCGGCATCTGCAACGGCTTTCAGATTCTAACGGAGAGCGGGCTTTTGCCAGGCGCGCTGGCCATGAACGTCTCGCGGCGGTTTCAGTGTGAGTGGGTGCAGGTCCAGGTGCAAGAGTGCCTCCCCGGCCTCCGGTTTGCGGCCGGGGAGCGATTCTCCCTGCCCATCGCCAACGGGGAGGGGCGTTACATTCCTGACCCCCAACGTCCGCTGGGCCGCGACGCGGTGGCGTTCTTGAGCTATCGGGATGGGGCCGGCCGGCCCCATAATCCGAACGGGTCCTGGCGGGAGGTGGCTGGCGTGGCCAGCGCCGACGGCCGGGTCATCGGTCTCATGCCTCACCCGGAGAGGGCCAGCGCGGCCTGGCTCGGTGGCGAGGATGGCCTGCGCTTTCTCCGGGTATGGACCGGGGGCGACGGGGTGCCGGCATGATCGGGCCTGACACGGTGGGACTCACGCCCGAGGAGGGCAGACACGCCGCCCAGCTTCTCGGGCGGGTGCCGACCGCTCTGGAGTGGGGACTGTTCGGGGCGCTCTGGAGTGAACATTGCAGTTACAAGTCCTCCAAAAACATATTGGCCTGGCTTAAGCCTCCACCGGGACAGGTGGTGGGAGGACCCGGTGACAACGCCGGCGTCGTCCGCCTGAACGCGCACTGGGAAGTGGCCTTCAAAGTCGAGTCCCACAACCATCCGTCTTATGTAGAACCGTTCCACGGCGCCGCTACAGGGGTGGGCGGCATCATCCGCGACGTCGTGGCGATGGGTGCGTATCCGGTGGCGCTCATGGATTCCCTCCGCTTCGGGCCCGATTCGGCCCGCCTTCAGGAGGGGGTCGTGCGGGGGATCGGGTTTTATGGCAACGCGATTGGCGTGCCGACGGTGGGCGGTGAGCTTTCGTACGGACAAGCCTATCGGGGCAACCCGCTGGTAAACGTGCTCTGTGTCGGCGTCCGGAAGCCGGGAGCCGGGATTTCGGCCGGCACCAGCCGTCCGGGTGACCGTATCGTCCTGGTGGGTGCGGACACCGGCCGCGACGGCATCCATGGCGCGTCGCTTCTGGCCTCGCGCTCGTTTGCAGCGCCGGACGCGGAGACCGGGACTCTCCGACCGGCGGTGCAGGTGGGGGATCCGTTTACGGGGCGGATGGTCATGGAAGCGATGCTGGCGGTCTTGCAAGGGGGGAAACTCCATGCAATGCAGGATCTTGGCGCCGCCGGCCTCTCGTCCGCCCTCGCGGAGATGGCCGGTCAGGGCGGCGTGGGCGTGGAGGTGGACGTGGACCGGGTCCCACGGCGCGAGATGGGCATGACCCCCTATGAGGTCATGCTGTCGGAGACGCAGGAGCGGATGCTCCTGACCGTGCCGCCCGGGGACCTGGCCGAGGTGCTTACACAGCTGTCGCAGCTCGAGGTGCGGGCTTCGGACATCGGGACCGTGACGGCCGACGGACGGCTGTCCGTGCGGGAGGCGGGAGCGGTTGTGGCCTCGATTCCGGCCGGCTCGCTCACGGATGGGGCGCCGAGGCGAGCAGCGCCGGAACGCATGGTGGGACCCATTCGGGTGCCGGAGCGATATGCGCCCTCCGGGGTCTTTCGCCGTGAGGAGGCGCTTTTTGTACTGGGGCACCCCGAGTGCCGCTCGAAGGCGTCCGTGTATCATCGCTACGATTCCATGGTCCAGACCCACACGGTAAAGGGACCGGGCGACGACGGAGCCGTGCTGCGGCTTGATGAGGGACCGGACGGGCTTGTCATCGCCGTGGACGGCCCCGGACGGCTCTCGGCGTGCGATGCCTACACCGGCGGTGCACGGGCGGTGCTGGAGGCGGTCGTGAACGTGACCGCCATGGGGGGCATACCGATTGGCCTCTCCGATGGGCTGAACCTCGGAAGCCCGGACGATGAGGACGTCTTTCGCGACTTTGCCGCGCTCGTGGCGGGAATTGCCGACGCTGCACACGCCCTGCAGGTGCCGGTCACGGGCGGCAACGTCTCGTTCTACAACCAGACCGGCTCGGATTCCGTGTGGCCGACCGCCGTCATCGCAGCGGTCGGACGCCATCCGAACCCCGAGGCCGCCATAGCTCGCGGGACGCTTGAGGCCAGCATGGCCCTCTACTTGTTGGGTGAGGCGGAGTCGACGCTTTCGGCCACCGTCTGGCGGCTCACGCTCGGCGACGGACTTCCGGGGCCCGCCACGGCTCCCGACTGGACGCGTTCGCGCGCCGTGCTTGAAGCACTGTCGAGGCTCAATGAGGCCGGGCTGCCGGCGGCCGCGCATGATGTGGCCGACGGCGGCCTCTTTGTCACGCTGGCGGAGATGCTGCTGGCGCAGGCGGACCCCGCGACCGGGCTTGACGTGACCGTCGACTCCGATCTGCCGGCGCGGGCCGCGCTGTTCAACGAAGGGCCCGCGCAGGTGGTGGTAGCGGTCCCGGATCATCGGGAGGGGGATGTTCTGCGCATCCTGGCATCGAGCGGCTGCCCCGGACGCAGGCTTGGCGCCGTGACCGGGAGTGGTGCGCTGACCTTCGAAACCTGTGAAGGACGATTTACGTATCCACGCGAGGAGTTGCGGGCGGCGTGGCTTCCGCCAGAACTGACGGAACCTGACGCGGTTCTGGCCGGAAAAGGAGATGCGCCATGAGTGGTGAGCTTCGCGAGGAGTGCGGCGTCTACGGCGTGTTTCGCGAGCCGGGAGCGCTCTCCATGACGTATCAGGGCCTCTTTGCCCTGCAGCACCGAGGGCAGGAGGCCGCGGGGCTCGCCTTCCTGCACGACGGCGACGTCGTGCTGCAAAAGGGTCCGGGGCTTGTGACGGAAGCACTGCGGCTCCGAGAGCTGCCGGACGATGTGGACACGGCCATCGGCCATGTGCGCTATAGCACCAAAGGAGCGTCAACGCCCGACAACGTGCAGCCGCTCATGGCGCGGACCCGCTTTGGTCCGCTGGCTCTCGGCCACAACGGCACCCTCACCAATCAGCGGGTGCTGAAAGAAGAGTTGGAGCGGCGCGGCGCTGTCTTTCAGAGCACCTCCGATAGTGAAGTTCTGGCGCACCTCATCGCCCATGCCGAAGCGCAAAGCCTCATCGCGGCCGTAGAGATGGCCGTGAAGAGGCTCGAGGGAGGGTTTGCCTACCTGGTGCTGACCGCCACTGCGATGCTGGGCGTGCGGGACCCGCACGGAATTCGGCCCCTCATCCTCGGCGAGCGCGACGGCCACATTATCCTGACCTCCGAGACCTGTGCCCTTGACGCCACCGGTGCCCGCTTCGTCCGCGAGGTGGAGCCGGGCGAGATGGTCGTGGTAGATGCGGGCGGCGTCAGGAGCATCCGCCTTTGGGATCCCGCCGACAATGCTCCGGCCTTCTGCTCGTTCGAGATGGTGTACTTTGCCCGCCCCGACTCCATCTTCCGGGATGTGGGAGTGCACGACGCGCGCCGGAAGCTCGGGCGGGAGCTTGCGCGCGAACACCCGGCGCAGGGAGACGTGGTGGTGGGGGTCCCCGACTCCAGCACACCGGCCGCGATGGGGTTCAGCGAGGTGGCCGGCATCCGGCTCGACCTGGGCCTTGTGAAAAATCGCTATGTGGGACGGACCTTTATCCAGCCCGAGGCCGATATGCGAGAGAGCGGGGTGAGCATGAAACTCTCTGCCGTCCGCTCGGTCGTGCATGGGAAAAACGTCATCCTGGTCGACGATTCGCTGGTGCGCGGCACCACCTCCCGGCACATCGTCCAGCTCCTCCGCCGTGCCGGCGCGCTCAGTGTTCACATGCGAATCGCTTCCCCGCCCTATCGGCGGGCGTGCCACTACGGGATTGACACCTCGCGGGTGAGTGAGCTTGCCGCGGCGCGCTGGGATCTCGACGAGACCCGGCGGGAAGTGGGAGCCGACAGCCTCCAATATCTCTCGGAGGAGGGGCTCGAGAGGGCGCTCGGTCCAGGCGGCTGGTGCATGGCGTGCTTTGGGCGCCCATATCCCGTGCCAATCGATGACCTGGACGCGAAAGAGGAGGCCGTTCATGCAGCTCCCCGCTGACGGAATCCGAGCGCGCTATAAGACGGCGGGGGTCGACGTCACCGAGGGGGAGCGGGCCGTGCACCGCTACCAGTCTCTGGTTCAGGCCATCCGCCCGGAGGTGGAGGCCGGAATCGGCGGCTTCTACGGCGCGTTTAGACTCGATGGCGGTGGGACGCTGGTAGCGGGTGCCGATGGCGTGGGCACCAAAGTCCTGCTGGCCGAGCGTCTCCAGCGCTACGACACGGTCGGGATCGATCTGGTGGCCATGAACGTCAACGACATCCTGACCGCGGGAGCCGAACCGCTCTTCTTTCTCGATTACCTGGCCGTGGGGCGTCTCGATGCCGACATCGCTGCCCAGATTGTGGAGGGGGTCGATGCCGGGTGCCGGGAGGCGGGGGCGGCGCTCCTCGGCGGGGAGACCGCGGAGATGCCAGGTGTTTACGGAGACGGGCAGTGGGATCTGGCCGGCTTTGTGGTCGGACGCATCCTGCCCGACCGGGTGCAGGCACCGTTGGTCGCGGCGGGTCAGGTGGTGCTCGGGCTTCCCTCAAGCGGGTTTCACTCCAATGGCTTCTCCTTAGTCCGGCGGATCCTGAATGACGCCAAGATTGACCTTCATGCACCGGCCGCCGGCGGCGACAGTTGGGGCGAGACGCTCCTCACCCCGACACGCATTTACGTGAAGCCGATCCTCAGCCTGGTCCGCCAGGTACCGGTGTCAGCTATGGCGCACGTAACGGGGGGCGGACTTGCCGCCAACCTAGAACGCGTCCTTGGTGGGCGCGGCGCCCGCCTGCACCGGGACACGCTTGCGGTGCCGGCCGCGATGGAGGAGCTCCGCCGTCTCGGGGGTGTGAGTGAAGAGGAGATGCGGCAGGTCTGGAACGCCGGCATCGGCTATTGTCTCGTGCTGCCCGCCGAGGCGGCAGGGCCGGCCATGGAGCGGCTGGCCGCCTCAGGCCAGGAGGCCCGTCCGATAGGCGAGATTGTGGACGAGGCCGGAGTGAGATTCGTATGAGGTGGGCATGCCTCGTTGGCGGGACCGGCAGCAATCTTCGCGCCCTCATCGACGATAGTGCTCCCATAAAGCTCGTCATTAGCCACAAGGCGGGCGTGGGCGCCCTTCAAATCGCCCACGCCGCCGGCATTGCGCAGGTCGTGATCACGGCGCGTCAGTATCCGACGCGTGAGCATTATGACGAGGCGCTCCTCCGGGTACTCCGGGACAACGGCATCGAGGCGCTGGTGTTGGCCGGCTTTCTCCGCCTGCTCACGGATCGGGTGGTCGATGCCTATGCCGGCCGAGCCATCAACGTTCATCCTTCCCTGCTTCCCGCCTTCCCGGGCCTTCACGCCGTGCGCCAGGCGCTCGAGTATGGGGTCCGGGTGACCGGGGTGAGCGTGCATCTTGTCGATCGGGGCCTCGACTCCGGTCCCATCATCTTTCAGGAGGCGGTCCCCATACGGCCCGGCGACACCGATGAGACTCTCTCTACGCGTATCCACGAGGTGGAGCACCGGATCTTACCCGAGGCCGTCCGCCTGCTCGATTCCCATCGCCTGGACGTCTCGGGTCGTCAGGTTGTTATACGGGAGGCATGACATGCGAGCGCTCATCAGCACACATGACAAGCGGGATCTTGATAAGCTCGGGCCGTGGCTCCATGACCAGGGGGTCGAGATCCTGGCTACCGGCGGAACCGCCACGACCCTTGCAGGTCTCGGCCTTCCCGTGGTGTCAACAGACGGACTCACAGGGTTTCGGGAACTTCTCGGAGGCCGCGTAAAGACCTTGCACCCGGCGCTTCATGCCGGCATTCTGGCGCGTCCGACCGAGGCCGACCTGGCGGAGCTTGAGGCCGTCGGCATTGCGCCCATCGATCTCGTGGTCGTCAATCTGTATCCCTTCCGCGCAGCGTGGCTTGGGGGGGCAGATGTGGCCGCGGCCACGGAGGATATTGACATCGGCGGCGTCGCCCTCATCCGGGCCGCGGCCAAGAACTTTGTGCGCACGGCGGTGCTCACCGACCCCGATCAATATGCCGACGCGATGCAAAGACCCTTGCGGGAGTGGGGCGAAGACGATAGGCGAACCCTTGCGGCGCGGGCCTTCCGCCAGGTGGCGGCCTATGACGCGGACATTGCCGCCTTCATGACCGCGTTTGATGGCGAGGCGTTTCCGGCGCAGATCACACTGACCGCCGACCGGGTGCAGGAACTCCGCTACGGTGAGAACCCCCATCAGCGCGCCGCCTTCTATCGCGCCCCGGGCGCAGGCGGCATGGGAGATCTCCGACTTCATCAAGGCGCACAACTGTCGTACAACAATCTGGCTGACCTGGACACCGCCTGGCGCCTCGCATCCGAGTTTGAGGAGACGGCGGCCGTGGCGGTGAAGCACCAGAATCCCTGCGGGGTAGCGTTTGGAAAGACCCCTGCCGATGCGTTTCGAAAGGCGCGGGCGGCCGACCCCATCTCTATCTTCGGGGGCATCGTGGCCGTCAACCGGCCGGTGGACGAGGAGCTGGCGCGCCGGCTCACACGGCTTTTTCTTGAAGTGGTGGTTGCCCCGGGGTTCACGGAGCAGGCGCTCACGCTGCTGCAGGAGCGGCCGCGGCTTCGCGTGGTGGAGCTCGGGCGCGCACCGACCGTCGCGAGCTTCGAATGGCGCTCCGTCGTGGGGGGGCTCCTTCTCCAGGACCAGGACCGACGGCGGAACCCGGTTTCGTCCTTCCGCCACGTGGCGGGTCCCGTGCTCGACCTGACTGCCGACAGCGCGGCCGAGCTGGCCTGGACGGTCGTGCGCTACCAGAAGTCCAACGCCATCGCCCTCACCCACGCTGACGCGACGGTGGGACTCGGCGGGGGGCAGACCAATCGCATCGATGCCGTTCACCAGGCCATTTCCCGGGCGGGCGACAAGGCCGCCCATGCCGTGGCCGCGTCAGACGCCTTCTTCTTCCCCGACACGGTGGAAGCGCTGGCGGAAGCGGGGGTCCGCGCCGTCCTGTCACCAGGCGGCTCCGTCCGCGACTCCGAAGTGCTGGAACGTGCGGGCGAGCTTGGCCTCTCGGTCTGGTTTACGGACGAGCGCCACTTCCGGCATTGACCCGGGTGAAGACGGGAGTACCCGCATGACGTCGAAACAGACCGTGCTCGTCATCGGTTCAGGCGCCCGGGAGCACGCCATCGCCTGGGCGCTCAGAAAGAGCCCGGACGTCGGCACCATCTACGTGACGCCCGGACACGGCGGACTGGGCGAGACGGCGACGCCCATGGTCTTGCCCGACGCTTCCCACATCGTGGCCTTCGCAGAAGAGACACGGGCCGTGGTGGTCATCGGACCCGAAGGACCGCTGGCGGCGGGGCTGGGAGACCTGCTCGCCGCAAGAGGCGTACCCGTAGTGGGGCCGTCGGCGGCGGCGGCCCGGATCGAGTCCAGCAAGGTCGAGGCCAAGACCCTCATGGCGCGGCTACAGATTCCCACAGCGCGCTTTCGCGTGGCCGAGAGCCTCGCCGAGGCCGAGGACGCGGTAGGGGACTTTCCGGATGGCGTGGTGGTCAAGGCAGACGGACTCGCCCAGGGAAAGGGTGTTGTGGTGGCCGACTCCCGAGGGGAGGCCCTGTCAGCCATTGCTGGGATGATGAAGGACCATCAGTTCGGCCAGGCCGGGGATCGGGTCGTGCTGGAAGAACGCCTAGACGGGGTTGAGATGTCGTTTATGGTGCTGACAGATGGGGTGCGGTACACGGCGCTTCCCACCTCCCGGGACTACAAGCGCCTTCGGGACGGCGACTACGGGCCCAATACGGGCGGCATGGGCGCCGTGGCCCCCCATCCGTCCGACAGCGAAACTCTTCACCGCCTCATCTCCGATCAGATCGTTAGCCCCCTCCTTACGGGATTGGCCGACGAGGGCCGGCCCTTTCGCGGCATTCTCTACGCGGGATTGATGCTGACCCGGGCAGGCCCGTTCGTACTTGAATGGAACGCACGCCTCGGGGACCCCGAAACGGGCGTGGTCCTGCCCTTGTTGAAGCAGGACCTGTGGCCCTATTTCGAGGGCATCGCGACCGGCCGGCTGCCGGACGCGCCGCTCGAGGCCGAGGGCGTCGCGGTGGGCGTGGTGATGGCAGCGCCCGGATATCCCGAGGCGGTCGAGAAAGGCATTCCTCTGAGCCTCCCGGAAGCGCCGCGGGCGCTATTCTTTCAGGCGGCCACCGAAATGCGCGAGGGCGTGCTTCGCAATACCGGCGGCCGCACCCTTCTCATCGTCGGCCGGGGAGAAGATGTCGAGACGGCCCGGGCGTGCGCCTACGCGGACCTCGGCCGCACGGTCTTCCGCGGTGCCCGGTACCGGCGGGATATCGGGAGTTCTTTCCGTCAGGGCCGTGTGTGAGACGCCGGGCAACGGCCGCTGTGGCACGGCGCCGGTCGTGCGGTGCGCGCATCCGACCGGGATCTTCCCGTCGATGAGAGGTCCTCATAGAGCCCGCACGTGTGCTGGTCGTCGGCCAGGCCGTGTCTTCTCTTTCGGGGCTACACGCTGGGCTTGGGCACGGAACATTGGATCCGCCGCACGGGTTTCGGGTCACGAGGCACGGGCAGCGCCGCGGTGCCGGGGAGATAACGGCGTGCGCATGGGGGATTTCGGTCGCTGCCACGGGCTCATCGCACTTGACGGCGCCCCTATATCGGCCCGCCCCCGTTCGTCGACCCGCAAATCGCGCCGGTTCTAGCGCACGCCGGCTCCACCTCGACCCGCCCATCGGGCGAAGGAACGATGCTTCCTGAGCCGGGGCTGGCGTCGTGCAGTTTTGTGGACGGCTTATGGCCTTCGCCGGAGGCTTCTCCGAGGAAGGCTCCGGGACCGGTCGCCGACCGGTGAGCGGGAGCGGTGTAGCCTCATGAGGCGTCAGCAGGAGCGGTTTGTCCTCTCGGCGATGGTCGCCGCAGGCGCGGCCTCCTCGGGCGCCAATTCTTAAATGCCAAGACATCGTCACCACTTGTCGGGCGCACCGTGACCCGGTGGGCTCTGCTCTGCGGCCAGGACCTGAGCCCGACCCCGGAAAGCCTTCTCCATCCTCCTGCTCGGTTGGGAAGGGTCCAGGGTGACGGGCCGAGCCTTCCGGGACGGGCGCCCCGCGTTCAATACAGGGCGCGACGGAACACGGACACCCCGATGATGAGACACAGGCCGTCAAAGATCAGAAGGTAGATGCCAAGGTGCACGATGCCCGAAACCGCCGCGTGCTGGAGCACAATCGATCGCACCGCATCGATGGCGTAGGTGAGGGGATTCAAGCCCGCGAGGGTCCGAAGCCAGCCGGACATGGTGTGCAGCGGGGCCAACGCGGTGGAGATGAAGGTAAGGGGCAGGCTCACGAAACCGATGATGGTGTAGAACGGCCCGTGATTTCGGAGTCGGAAGGCAAGCACCAGCGAGAGGGTGGCGATGCCGGTGCCGAGCAGGGTGTCAAAGAGCAGGACCAGGAGGAGCCCCACGAACCCTTCGTGGAGCGGCACCCCGAGGAGTCGCCCCGCGCCAAGAATGACCATGACCTGCGCCAGCCCAATCAGTACGACGAACAAGAATCGTCCGGCCAGCAGGGTGGAGCGGTGCATGGGAGTCACCATAAGACGCCGCAGCATTCCCGATTCCCGATCGAACATGATCTCCAGGCCACCGGCGAGGGCGGCGTTGAACACCGTCATGACGACTACGCCGGCTGTCATGAATGTGAGGTAGCTCACATGCAAGCCGAGCCCCGCCGTGGCGAACGTGAACAGATGACCGAAGAGAATAAGCCACAAGACGGGCTGCAGGAGGTCCACGATGAGGGTGGTGGGCTCACGGCGCAGGCGCCACACCCATCGGAGTATGTTCGCCTGCAGGTCAGCGAGATACATCGGTGACTCCCTCCCGCGGCCGGAATCCCGTTCCTACCGCCTCTAGAAACACACGGTCAAGCGTACCCGGACCCACCTCCAGCCGTCGCAGGACCAGGTCGGTTCGTGCAGCCAGGTCCGCCAGAACCGCGCGCTCCACCTTTTCATCCGTCAGTTCCATGTGAATGACGACAACCGGATCCTGCTCGACGGTCACCGCCGCGCGTGGCACCCAGTGAGAAAGAAAGGACTGGACCGCCGGACTGTGGGGGGGATCGGGGTAGAGGCTCAGGCGGCGGCGTGTCAGGGACGCCTTCAGCCCCAGGGGAGTCCCTTCCGCCACCAGCCGCCCGTGATTCAAGATGCCGACCCGATCAGCCAGACGGTCGGCTTCCTCGAGATAATGGGTGGTGAGAATCACGGCCGTGCCGCGAGCGCCGAGCTCACGGACGTGGAGCCAGATGTTCTGCCGGGCCTCGATGTCGAGCCCCACGGTGGGCTCGTCCAGCAAGAGGACCATCGGTTCATGCAGGATGCCGGCGGCAATCTCCGCGCGCCGGATGGTGCCGCCGGAGAGTTTGCCGACCGGCGTGCGCCGGAATGACTCGAGGCGCATGAATGCCAGCACCGCGTCGACGCGCTGGAGCCGGTCGGCACGCGGAAGGTGATAGACCCGCGCCAGGTAATAGAGGTTCTCCTCCAGCGGCAGATATCGATCGAGGGCAGATTCCTGCAGGACCACACCCACCGATCGACGGGCGTGATGCGGCTCTCGGACGACATCGAAGCCCGCGACCCGGGCCGTGCCTGCCGTTGGGCGCACCAGGGTCGTGAGCATTCCCACCAGCGTGGTCTTGCCGGCGCCGTTCGGGCCCAAAAGGGCGTATACCTCGCCTGCGGAGACGGTGAGGGAGACGCCGTCCACGGCTACCGTGGACCCGAAGTTTTTGGTGATGGCCTGCGTCTCGACCGCGGGGGCACTGGTTTTCATATGCAGATCATACAATATATTGCGTCATATGCAATTACGGTGGGGAGTCTGCTACGGTAGAGCGAGGGAGGGAGGCCATGCGCCGGACACCCGAAATGGTGTCGCTGGAGCTCGGAGTCTCGGCCGCCATAACCGTACGGCCGATTTGGCTCATGGCTGCCGCCGGCACGCTGGCGGTTCTCGATGGAGCAGGCCTGGATGAAGCGGCCGACGTGCCCGACTGGACGTCCGTGGCGGGCTGGCGGGTCGCCCGTGCATTGTTGGTGCACGGGCTTGCCTTTCGGGATCTGCTGGCCGAGGCGGCGATTGCGGATCCGGGGAGTCTGCCGGCGAGCGCCGATGGTGGAAAGCGCTGGATCATGGACCGGCCCGTCTTCTTCTGGCGCCGCCTGCTGGCTTATGGCGCCGTAAGCGGCCTCACCTATTACACCGAGCACATGGAGCCGGACCCGCGGGTGGAGACGGTCCGGGGCGGATGGCCGACCCCGTTGCCTGCGGTATCCGACCTGATGCGCGACGACGACTTATGGCGCGAGGCCATCCTCGCGCAGGTCATCTCGTGGGCGGTCGAGGCGTCTGACGCACGGGCGTACCTAGATCCCCCGGTGCTGTCGGAAGTGCTGATCGAGGCCTTGCTGGCCGCTGACGACGCCGTAGGCGGAGCGCTCTCAGCCTCGGCGGGCACGGTGCCGGTTCCCACTAGGGGTCCGGCCGCCACGGTCATCGAGGGGTGGACCGGGCGGCCACTTCCATCCGACCTGTACGCAGCTCTTGCGGATGCAGACTCCCTGACGATCGTCCCCACAGCCGGGATCGGACGCCGACTGTCCGTGTTTCGACAGCGTCGCGATTGGGTGGTTTGGGCACAGCCGGCCTCCGCGGCGCGAACGACCGTGCGGCCGCCCATCCCGAACGTGAGGCGCTCTCTCGCGGCTCTCTCTGATCCGCTGAGTCAGGCGCTTTTGGCGCAGCTGGCCGGGTCAGCCCCCAGAACCGGGTCAGCACTGGCCGCAGCGCTCGGTGTGCATCCCTCCACCATCTCCCGACACCTTCGGAGTTTGCAGGCGGCCGGGGTCATCGAGCCTGTGCAGGGACAGGGACGCGTGGGATACCGCGTCCGCCGTGAGACCCTTGAAGACCTGGCTGCCTATTTCCGGGGCCTGGCTGAGCGCGGCGAGCTCGAATCCTAGGGGTAGAGAGCGGTCAGGCGAAGGGCCAGCTGGCCGATGTAGCGGCGTAAGGACTCCGGCTCCCACACGATGGCATCCTCGGCCAGCATGGCAAACCGCCTCCCGAAGAAAGGGATGTTGGCGACTTCGATCCGGCTTCGGATCTCGCCGCTGCCGTCTGGATGAATGGTAAGTCCTTCGCCCCACGCGACACGCCGCACGCCCTCGGCGGTCAGTTTGACGTGCAGGTCCACAAATTCTGCCCGTGCGTGGACGTAGGCCTGATAGTACGAGTCCAGTGTAAGCGCCCGCACATCCTCGCGGGCCGGGATGTCCGACCCCTTGACATCCAGGACGCGGTCGACGCGGAACAGGCGCATGGCCTCGCGCTCAAACGAGTACGCGGGGCAAAACCAGCGGCCGTTTTCGGCATAGATGCCGACCGGCTGAATGACGCGTGACTCAGTCCCGCGTGCCGACCGGTACCGGATGGCCAGGACGCGCCCGTCCACGGCGGCTTCAAGAAGAGGGGCCAAGAGGGGGGAGGGAGCGGGGTCGCGGCCGACCCTGAATTCAAAGCGGTCTTGGAGGGCGTCCACCCGGCCGCGGGCTCGGACCGGAAGCTCGTCGTACAGCCTCTCCACCGCCCGGGCCGCATCGGCTTCGAACGGGAGATCCCGATAGCTCGCAAGCGACCGCGCCACAAAGTAGAGAGCCACGGCCTCATCCACACTGAAGGTCACCGGAGGCAGGGCGTTCTCGCGGATAAGCTCAAAGCCCCCGAAGCGTCCGGGGCCGGAGGCGAGGGGGATGCCGAGCTCCGACAGTTCCTGCAGATAGCGAAGGGCCGTGCGCCGCGACACCCCGAGGTCGCGGGCCAGCTCCCCGGCCGTGAGCGTCTTCTTGCGGCGGACAATGGCCATGGCCTCCAAGAGGCGCCGTGCCTTGGACATCCGACCTCCAATGGTGACGGTATTTGTCACCATACTGCGGTATGGTCAAGAAAACGTCAATCGGAGGCGGGATCGTGACGGGGGCCTGGCATCTATTTCGCCGCTATCTGGGGCGGCAGGCGGTATCCGTCAGTACAATGGCGCTCTTCCTATGTCTTGCCACCGGTCTTACGGTCTTGGGGCCTCTCATTATGGGGCGTTTTGTGGACCGGCTGACGGCACATGGGTCCGCGCAGGAACTCGCGCGCCTGGCTTACTTGTATCTGGTGGTGGCCGGGGTGGCCGGCGGAGTCCGGATTGTGGCGGGCTATCTGACCGAGGCCGTAGCGTGGCGCGCCACCAACGCACTCCGCGAGGATCTTACCGCCCATCTTCTTCGCCTTCCCCTCGGATTCTTCCACCACCGGTCGGCCGGGGAAATGGTGGAGCGGGTGGACGGGGACATCACGGCGCTTTTTGGCTTCCTGTCCGGACTGGCATTCAAGCTGGGGGCAAGCGTGCTCCTCATCCTCGGAACGCTCCTCGCACTGGCGTGGCTGAGCTGGCCTATCATGGCGAGCCTCTTTGTGCTGACGATCGCGCTTGGGCTCGTTCTGACCGTCATACGCCGGCAATCCGGGCCTCTCTTTCAGGCCGAGCGGGAAGAGAATGCCCGCGCCTACGGCGCCATCGGCGAGGTGTTGTCCGCACGGCGCGATCTTCAGGCGCTCGGACGCGAACAATTTGGTGAGCGTCGCGTGTGGGAGCGACTTCGCACATGGGCACCACGGTACATCGCCGCCGAACGCCGCGGCTATCTCCTGTGGTGTCTGATCCTGGCCGTGTTCGGCCTGGAAACCGGACTCAGCTACGCGCTCGGCGCCCGGTTTTACCTCCTGGGCAGCCTTCCTCTAGGATCGGTCTTTGCCGTGGTGGCCTATACGGGCATGCTCGCCCGGCCTTTTGAGGCCATCCGGGACCAGCTGGAAGAGTGGCAGCGGGGCGACGCCAGCGCCGTACGCATAGAGGCACTCCTGCATGAGTCGGAGGAGCGGCGGCCGGCGACTCTGCAAGCAGGACGAGAGCTTTCCCTCGAGTTGACGGACGTCACGTTCAGCTATCACGAGCGGCCCGTGCTGACGTCGGTGACGGCACGCCTGGCTGCAGGAGAGCGCGTGGCGGTGATGGGACGCACCGGGTCCGGGAAGACGAGCCTCGGACGCCTGGCGGCGGGTCTCTATTCACCGTCGCGGGGGGTGGTGCGGGTTGCGGGTATGGCGCCTTCCGGTCTCGGGGCGTCGGCGCTTTCCGGTGCAATTGCCTATCTGCCTCAGGAGCCCTTCTTCTTTTCCGGCAGCATCCGCGACAACGTCACAGGATTTCTGGATTCCGGCGGGGATGATCGTATCGCCGGGGTCATGGACGATCTCGGACTGTCCGAGTGGATTCGCGGCCGGGAGGGGCTCGACACGCGGCTGGAGGCCGGCGCACTTTCTCTCGGAGAGCGTGCGCTCCTTCACGTGGCCCGCATTCTGATCCGGGACCCCGGGCTCGTGATTCTGGATGAGCCGACGGCGGCCCTCGACCCTGTCCGTGAACATCACGTGCTTGAAGTCCTGGATCGGTGGCTGAGGGGCCGGACCGCCGTCATCATCACTCACCGGCCAGCACTTCTCACCATGGTCGATATCGGGTGGCGCCTGGTCGACGGCCGCCTCGTCGCCGGAGCCCCTGAGGCGGCGAGTGATGAGGGGGCATCGTGATGCCCGCCGCGATGCTGCCACCGTGGCGCCACATCGTGAACCTCGTTCGGGCGGACAAGATTCGCTATGCGCTCATGTCCCTCGTCTGGATCGTGTGGAACGACTGGCCGCTCCTTCCCGGGGTCCTGGCGCGGCTCTATTTTGACAGCCTGACTCACCGTCCCGTGGACCAGACCACCCTCACATGGCTCGTGGCCGCCATCACCCTGAGCGGTGTGGTGTTTGGCCTTTTGCTTATTGGTGCGGGGGCCGTAGGCGCGCCCGTACGATGGCGGGCGCGCTCCACGATGCAGAGGCGGATCACGCACCATCTTCTGGCTCGGGGCGGCATGCGGGATGCGCCCCCGGTCGGGGAGGTGCTGTCCACCCTGCGGGATGATGCCGAGGTCGGGGCTGTCGCCATCGACTGGCCGTTCGACGCCACGGCGGCCGCCGTCTTCGCCGTTGTGGGCTTCATCATCCTGCTTTCCGTGAGCGCCCGCGTCACCTTGCTGGTGTTCATACCGCTCGCGGCCGTGGTGGCCATGGCACAGACCGTGCGCACACGCCTCATTGCCCTGCGGGCGCAAAGCCGCGAGGCGACTGCCCGCGTCACCGGACTTCTAGCGGATTTGTTCTCGGACGTGGAAGGGGTGCGGGCCCTCGGTTGGGAGGATCGGGCATTGGGAGAGCTCCGTCGGCGCGACCATCGACGCATGGCGGCTGAGCTTAGGGATGTGACCCAGAACCTGGCCGTGGACTCACTATTCGAGCAGAGCGCGGGTCTCGGGGCCGGTGTCGTGCTGCTAGTGGCCCTGCATGCGCTGAAAGTCGGCGCATTCACCGTCGGGGACGTTGTCCTGTTTGCCGTCTACCTTCAGCAGGTCGCAGGCTTTACCGGATACCTCGGATACCTCGTGAACAGCTACCGGGAGTCTCGGGTGAGTTTCGGGCGCATGGAGCTTCTTATGCCGGAGAGAGGGCATCTTCTCTCGGTGCCGGTGGAAGGAGAGAGCGTCGCGACGGGGGAGTCGAAGGGGTCTGACCATAGTGCGGGGGTCGCGATAACGGTCGCCTGGGAACGCCCGCCGGTTCCAGGGGCGCCGGCCAGGCTCTCCATTCCCGCGGGCGGACTCTACGTCGTCACCGGACCGGTCGGGTCGGGCAAGAGCCGGATGCTGGAGGCGGCCGTGGGGCTGAGCGACACGGTTCGGCGTGAGATGCATCGGGGCGGACGTCCAGACGAGGTGTCAAGGGCAGGCGTGGGCTTCGTATCGGAATCACCCGCATTCCTGTCGGGAACCGTACGCGAGAACATCACCCTCGGCCAGGAAGTCGATGCGTGGACCATGGAACAGGCTCTTCACACGGCGGTCCTCGACCAGGATGTACGGGAGTGGGAAGACGGGCTTGATACGGTGGTGGGTCCAGGCGGGGTCGCGCTCTCGGGCGGGCAGCAAAAGCGGGTGGCCCTCGCGCGCGCACTCGTGACTGAACCCGACCTGCTCGTCATCGACGGCATCGAACGAGGACTCGATCATGACACCGCCGAACACGTCTGGGAAAGACTTCTAGTCCTCGGCGTGCCCATCCTGGCGGCGTCTCATGACCCGGATGTGATGGGGCGGGCCACAGAACTGTTCGCTCTTCCGGGATGACCGCAAGGGCCACGACCGAAATGTAGACCGGGATCCATCTGAGGCGCGCCGCCGGGGACTTGCCGCAGGCGGCCAGCGCCGTTTTGCTGACCAGGTCAATTGAAGCGAGCACGCCGGCCGCCCTCGCCGCTCGGGCACACACTCTTCGTGGTGATTTGACTCCTCGACGGGAGCCGCCTGCCCGTGGCTGAGTATGGGAGCAGGCTCGATGGGTGGGTCGATCCGGTTCATGGCGCCTAACCGGTGGTGCTTGCTCCGGGTAGAATCGCTCCCTACACTGTCGAGATACAGCACGTAAGCGAGGAGTTATCCACTTGCCAGTCCGGGGGTCGCTCATCGGCGGCTTTTAGCCGCCTTTCGCCCAAATTTATCGGGTCGGATCGGATAGAGCCTCCCTGTCCGGCGCGTCCTCGCGCATGACAGGAGGTCTCTGGCGAATGTGCGCCGGTCCATCCTGAAGGAGCGAATCGATGCGATCCTCGGTGCTGTCTGATCGCGACTTTGTGAAACTCTGGGCCGGCCAGGGCGTTTCCGTGTTCGGGTCCCTCATCAGTCGTGCCGTTCTGCCCTTTATCGTGGTGTTCACCCTGCACGGATCCAACATGAGCGTGGCATGGCTCCGGGTGGCGGAGCTCGTGCCCGGAATATTGCTGGGCCTCGTGGCAGGCGCCATGGTCGACCGGGCCCGTCGGCGAACGGTCATGATCGTGGTGGACATCGCTCGGGGCCTTTTGATGGCGGCCATCCCCGTCCTCTTCATCACCGGTCGTCTCAATCTCCTGTTCATCCTGGTGGTGGCCCTGCTGATGTCGGTCGCGACGGCGGGCTTTGACAGCGCCTATGATGCCTATCTGCCCACGCTGGTCCCCGAAGATCAGCTGCTGGATGCCAACAGCAAATTGTCAGCGGTCGCATCCGTGGCGGAGGTGGCCGGATTCGGGCTGGCGGGCGCTCTGTTCCAGTGGGTGGGCGGAGCCCTCACGGTTTCTTTCGATGCCCTGTCGTTTGTGGTGTCGGCCGTGAGCGTGGTCCTCATAAAGCGGCCGGAGCCGCCAGTGCCCCCTGTGGAGGATCGGGAACCGGTCCTGCGGGAAATTCGAGCGGGCGTCCATGTCCTCCGCCGCTCAGGACCGCTTCGCCGGATGGCGATGCTCGCTTGCGTGCAAAGTGTCTACTTCGGGATCTCGGGGGCCGTGTACGTGCTCTTCCTAAGCCGCGTGCTGCACATGGCTCCGGGTCTCCAGGGCATTCTTTACGCCGTCGGCGGCGCGGCCTCGTTCGGCACCGCGGCATTGGCGGGCCGGCTCTCGGTACGGTTCGGCCACCGACGCTATCTCATCATGGCAGCCGTACTGGGACTCATCGGGGCGGCGCTCCTGCCGGCCGCCTTTGGGTCTATAGGGCTGCTCGTGGTCTTTGTCGTCGGCCAGCAGCTTCTGGGTGACGGCGGTGACACCCTGCTGGATATTGGCCTTGCGAGTCTCCGGCAACAGTACACCGCCAATGCGTATCTTGGACGGGTGAGTGCCGCCTGGTTTGTCCTGACCGGGATCGGTACGCTGGGCGGCACGCTGGCGGGCGGCCTTCTGGCGGGCGCCATCGGATTGCGCGACGCATTAATCGTCGGCGTGGGAGTCCGCCTGGTGGTGGTGGCTCTGACTTTGCTGAAGGGCCGCGGCGCGGTCGAGGCGGCCGCCGCGAGCGGCTAGTGACGGGATCACCCGGTGCGATGTCGCGCGCGTGGACTGGCACACGGCCGATGCGTCGGCGACGCGTATCCGGCGTTTGAACCCGCGCTCGCCATTCTTGTGCCGGGAGAGGCGGCGGATCGGGCCGATACTGCCGGTCGAGTTCGGACGCTTCCCGCCCGCGATGGTTGGACCAGCCTCACGGGCGGCGCTCTTGGACGCTCGCCTCCCGGGCGTCCTCTCGCCCGCCAAACGCCGTTTCGGCGGGCCCGAAGCGCGAGCGGCCTAAACCGCGCGGCCAGTACGCCACGAGCGTTCACCAGACGACGAAATCTCCGTCCTATCAAGTCGTTCGGTCACGATGCCCGTGCGCACGATCCCGAGCGTCGGCGCGGCCGATTTAACACGGTCTTTACCGAATCGTAATGCATCGCTAACCCGTGTTCTGGAGGAAGCTTATACGCTGGGGTTGACGATGAACCTTGCCCACGAATCCGAGAGAGGAAAGGATGGTAGTCCAGGTGGCCGAGCGCACGCATACGCTGACCGAGTCCCTGAATGAAGCGCCTCTCGGCGTATTCCATTTCCGCGCGTTGTTGACGGCCGGCATGGGCTTCTTCACCGACGCATACGATCTTTTCATCATCGGCACCGCAGTCGTTCTCATTAAGCAGGTGTGGCACCCCCTGGCGTGGCAGCTTGGCCTCGTGACTTCCACGGCCCTTATCGCCGCTTTCGTCGGTGCATTTGTGTTTGGGCGGCTCGCGGATCTCTATGGCCGCAAGCGCGTGTACGGGATCGAGGCGGCGCTCATGGCCGTGGCCGCCATCCTGTCGGCCTTCTCGCCCAACATCATGTGGCTTATCGTATTTCGCTTCATCCTCGGGATAGGCATCGGCGGCGACTACCCGGTGTCGGCCGTTCTTATGAGTGAGTACGCCAACACGAAGGACCGCGGCAAGCTTGTGGGGGGAGTGTTCTCCATGCAGGCCGCCGGCCTCGTGGCCGGCCCGGTGGTAGCCCTCGTCATCCTCGCCACCGGCGCGAACCCCGACATCGCGTGGCGGCTCATGCTGGGCCTCGGAGCCATTCCGGCTCTCGCCGTCATCTACCTGCGGCGAAAGATGCCGGAGTCTCCGCGCTACCTCTCCCGCGTCAAGGGCGAGACCGCGCAGGCCGCACGCCAGACGGCGGAGTACTCCCACGAGGCCGTGGTCGCGAGTGGAGCTCAGGAGACTCGGGTAAAGGCCCGGCTTTCGCGCTACGCGCTCACCCTGCTGGGAACGGCAGGCACGTGGTTCGTGTTTGACTACGCGTATTACGGCAACAGCATCTCCACCCCCCTTATCCTGAAGATGGTGGCGCCGGCGGCCACGACCATGACAAGCGTCGCCTGGACCCTCATCATCTTTGCGGTGGCGGCCGTGCCGGGCTATATCCTGGCCTTCAGCACGATGGACCGGATAGGGCATCGACGGCTGCAGTTGATAGGGTTCTCGGTGATGGGGCTGGCGTTCCTCGCCCTCGGGGTGGTGCCGAACCTGACCCACGTCCTGGTGCCGTTCCTCCTGGTGTACGGGTTGAGCTACTTCTTCGCCGAGTTCGGTCCGAACACGACGACGTTCGTGCTCTCGGCCGAACTGTACCCGGTAAACCTCAGGACCACGGGCCATGGCATGTCGGCCGGCATTGCCAAAGTCGGCGCGTTCATCGGGGTGTTCGTGTTCCCGATTCTCGCGGCTAGCCTCGGCCTGTCCGGTACTCTCACCATCACCTTCGTGTTCGCCATGGCCGGGATCGGGCTCACACTGCTCCTGCCGGAACCGGCCGGGCGTTCTCTCGAGGAAATCTCGGGGGAGGACATCGGGGGCCCGCCGGCCCGGGCACGCGGAGTCAGCTAGGTCTGTGAACGGGGGACGGGCAGGGAAACCTGCCCGTCCTGCATCTAGAGGAGGGTAGAGGAGGGCGCATGTTCGACCGTTATCCCACCGTCATCCACTGGGGATCGCTGGAGGTCGTTCCGTCATCTCTTCGTGTGTATCGGAACGGGCGGGCCGTGGCGCTCACACTCCGACAGTTCGAGGCTCTCATGTGCCTCTTCGCCCACCCTCATCGGGTCCTCTCGCGGGAGGATGTATGGCGCTTTTGTATGGAACAGGAGCGAAAACGCGCGGAGAGCCGGGACCCGGCCTATCGGATGGTGGACGTCTACGTGGCGCAGCTTCGCCGCCGCCTCGGTGACGACGTGGTCGAGACGGTGCGAGGCGTGGGGTACCGGCTCGGTCCTGCGGGCGGTGAGGCGGCCCCCCCGCTACAGGGAAGCGCCTGACCCGTAACGCGCGATGCGGCCCTCTCTCATTTCACGATGATGAGGGAGGGCCGCATCCATGTCTGCCCCGACACGTGGATCGGCTCGGTGGGCGTGCCGGACGCCAGGGTCACGGGTGTGAAGCGACGTCCCTCCACGAGGACCGTGTCTTCGGCCTTGGTGGCGCCGCCGGTGGGATTGAAAGCCAACAGTCCGGATGGCGGCACCATCCAGGTAGAGTCGGGGCGCAAGAAGGTTTCACGGCCCTGATATCCCGCTAGGCCTCCCTGGTGGTGGTGCAGGAAGCCGTCGGGAAAGCCGTTGGCGGCATACGCCTCGCGCACCGTCTCCCAGAGCGCGGGAGCCTCCGTTCCCGCCGACGCCGCGCTGGTGATGGCGGTGAAGATGGTCTGGAGCGCGTGGTGCTCCCGCTCCTCGAGCTCGGTCGGCTCTTCCAGCACGGCCTGGCGGGTGACCGACAGGATGAGGCCTTGAGGTACCAGGACGCTTACCGCCATGAGCGCCCGGTGGCGGATGGGAAGCGTGGTCGGCAGGGGATGCGGGCGCAATCCGCAGCGATGGTCGGCGGCCACGAGAACCACGAGAGGCTGAAAGCCTTCTGCCATGAGCCGTCCCGAAAGCTCCCCGGCCACGTCGTTTTCGGTCATGCCGGCATGAAGAGACGCTGCGACCTCGTAGATGACGCGGCCCACGATCGCCCCGTAACGGCGTGCCCGCGCCCTCTCGGGTTCGGAAAGACAGACCCGGAGATTTAGGAGCCGGGACTCAAGCTCCGCCTCCTGCACCATCCGGTGGCCGGATATGGCGCGGGTGGTCTTGACGTCACGGATGCCCGCGTCAAACCAGGGATATGCGTCCCATACGAGCGGAAGCCCTCGCGCCTCCTCCTCTTCGAAGCGCTCTACCTCGTTGTTGGAGGTGAGAGCCAGAACACGATCCGGCAGCACGATGAGCCGGGCCAGCGACTGGTCCGTGGCCACGCTGACGTACGTGCGCATCCCGGTAAGCCAGCTCACATTCTTCGCCGTGTCCAGGACCACGCCGTCGGCTCCGGCCTCTTCAATAGCGGCCCGAAGCCGCATGAGCTTGTCCTGAAACTCGGCGGCCGTCACCGCCAGACCTGCGTCTTCCATCATCATCATCCCTTCCCACCCCAGGCCCAGCCCATAGGCGAGAGCCGGTGCCGCGGAGAAGCTCAAATCGTTGGAACGCACCAACGGCAGAACAGTAAAATCGAAGCGTCTTGCTACGAGCGTAGCAAAATCCGGCAGGGGAGCGGGTGGCGGGAGTCGTGGGGGTGTACCTGGGGGTCGATCTCGGAACGACTCATGTGAAGGCCATGGCCTGGGATACCGAGAGAAGAGAAGCCTTCCCAGCCGCCTCTCGCCCGACTCCCTGGCAATCGGGCGCGGTCGAGAGCATGACCGGCGATGCGCTGTACGAGACGGCGCTTCAGGTAATGCACGAGGCGTTGACATCACTTTCGACTCCGAGGCCGCCCCTGGCCATCGCAATTGCGAGCCTCGGCGAGTCCGGGCTCTATGTAGATGGCGCGGGACACTCGCTCGGCCCTATCGTGGGGTGGCTCGACACACGCGGTACGGAGGCCGCCTTTCAGGCGCTCACAGGCCGTTATGGGGCATCCGAGCTCTTCTGCCGGACCGGGATTAGTCCGGAACCGAAGTATGGCCTGTTCCGGATGCGTGTCCAGCATCCGCCCGCAAGTACCGGCACGTATTGGCTCCAGCTCGCCGACTATCTCATCTGGCGCCTCTCCGGCGGGGCGCGCGTCACCCACGCAAGCCTGGCGGCCCGGACCATGGCGTTTAATCTTGCCGGCCAGAATTGGGACGCCGAGCTCCTTCAGTTCGCCGAAGTTACGCCGGCCGCCCTGCCGGAGATACGTTGGACGAGTGAACCGGCAGGCACCGTGCGGGGTGTAAGCGGCCTCATCGATGGAGCCCGGCTTGTCGCAGCCGGGCACGACCACGCGGTGGCCGCCTACGGGGCCGCAATCGGGCCCCATGACATGCTGGACTCGTCGGGGACCGGCGAGGCACTGATCGTCACCGGCGTGTCGCCAATCTTCACGGACGCCGCGCTCCGCATCGGCACCATGTGGCAGCCCGCCGTATCAGACGGCCCGGAGCACACCGTCGACGGACTTGTCCGGGTGGACGGAGGTGGCGCCGCAGAGACGTGGGCGCGCGCGCTCTTCGGCGTTTCCCTGAAGGATGACCTCGCCTGGCCGGATGTCCTTCCCAAATTTCGCGTGGACGGATTTGGCTTCGGGGAGGGCGCCTTCACCGATCTTGACGCCAGTGCGGGTCGGGAGGCGCTTTACGCCGCCGTGCTTGACGGTGTGGCCGAGCACATCAAGGCCCGCATTGACGCCATTGAAGCCATGCTGGGCAAGCACTTTTCGGATCTGGTCGTCACCGGCGGCGTGCTCCATCATCACACGTGGCTCGGCCGCCGGCGGGCCATCGCACGCCGCCCCTTTCGCCTGATGGAGCCCGGGGAGGGGGCACTGTTCGGTGCGGTGCGCCGGGCTGTCCGGTCGGTAGGACAGGATGCCCCGCCCGAGCCTGTGTTTCTCAAGCTGTGACGCGCCCCAGACACGAGCGTGGCGATAAAACCGACCGTGTTATACTGGCTCGCAGGCGTGCGCCCGTAGCTCAGTGGATAGAGCAGAGGTTTCCTAAACCTCGTGCCGCAGGTTCGAT
>JAJZYZ010000003.1:53090-116499 GCA_021797815.1 Bacillota bacterium | reverse complement strand
TTCGCGGGCGGGACGTTTACGTGGCACAGTTTACGCTGCCGTTGCTGGGCTATGCGGCCGTGTGGGTGAGGTCGCCGACGGGCCACCGGATAATGCTGGTGCTGGCCGTCATCCTGGTCGGGGCGCTAGTGGTCCCTCCCTTGCGTGGTCGCATGCGGCGCCGTCCCGGACCGCCGCGGGAAGAGCGGGAAGAATAGATAGGCGGGACGGGTCATTCCGTCAGATACGGCGGCCGGCCCGGTCGCCTCTGCTATTGGGTGAGTTGCCCGGACCCGAGGGCGAGGAACCGTGACCAGGGCTCTGGTCACAGCGGGGCCGGCGGACTGCAAGAGAGAGCAGGCACTTTCCCGCCAGCACCGAGAGCATGAACAGTTGGCGGCCGTTCCGGGAGGCAGCTTGGGGAACGAGGCGGCTTGGGGCCCAACGGCAGCGCTCTCGCCGCCGGCAAGTGACATGGTGTTTGAACTCGTGCCGCCACGCGCACGCTGTGGCGGAGCCAAGCGCGGTATTCGACCCCAAGGAGACGCGTCCGCTTTGACACGCGTCACTCGCTAGCGGATGGATCCCAGCGCCTGATCGAGGAGATCGAGGAGCCGGTGGATTCCGTCGACGTCAATAATGAGGGGCGGTCCTATGAGGACGTGCTCGCCGTCTCCTCCCTCGGCGGCACCGTGCCCGTGGTACAGAATGAGGCCATGCTCAAAGGCGCTTTCAACAACGCGGGCCGCGATGCCCGAAATCTGCTCCAGGACGATTCCCTGCATGAGTCCGCGGCCCCGCACACGCCGGATGACGGGATGACGGGCGGCCAGCTCAAGGAGACCTTGATGAAGCCGTGACCCCATGTCCGCCGATCGCGCCACCAGATTCTCATCCCGCACAATCTGAAGTGCCTTGGCGGCGACCCGGGCACTGACCGGATTGCCGCTGTACGTAAAACCATTCAGGAAGCTTCCCGGCCCACCCAGGAGCTCCTGGTAGAGGGCACCCGAGACTATCACCGCGCCCATTGGCGCGTAACCGCCCGAGAGACCCTTCGCGGCGGTGAAGAGGTCTGGCCGGACGCCGTGGTGGTCCATGGCCAGAAGTTTTCCGGTCCGGCCAAACCCGGTCATCACCTCGTCCGCCACGACCAGGAGGCCGTTCCGGTGCGCCAGGCGGGTGAGTGATGCCACAAATCCTTCATGGGGCGTAAAGCCGCTTCGGGCGGAACCCGACACGGGTTCCAGAATCACGGCGGCGAACGTATCCGCCCCGTACTCCCGGAGCGTATCCTCCACGGCGATAAGGCAGGGACACGATCCGTCCGCTCCAATGCCGGAGCAGTTCTCCGAGATGGGTGGGGCGTGGACGAACGCCGGCCCGAGAAGCGGCCGATATGGCGCCTGGCGCACAGGGTCGCCCGATACCGCAAGCGCTCCGAGCGAGTTCCCATGGTAGCTCGGGCGGAAGCTCAGGATACGATGGCGGCCGGTCGCGCCTCGGAGCAAGGCGATGTGCCGGACAAGCTTGACCGCCGTCTCCACCGCCTCGGATCCTCCTGACGTGGGGTAGGTGTACCAGGGGACCGAGTCCCCGACGAGAGTGCTGACCTCCCTCGCCAACTCCTCTAACGCTGGGGTCGTAAACGTGAGGGTGTGGGCATACGCTACCTGTCCAGCCTGCTCGGCCATAGCTGCGGCCATATCGTGGCGGCCGTGCCCGAGATTGGCAACCAGCGCTCCCGAAGACCCGTCGAGGTAACATTTTCCGGCGTCGTCATAGAGATTGATGCCGGAACCATGGGTGATGACGGGATAGCGGCGATGGAGATCCCGGTGCAGCACCCATGATGGTCGGTCTTGACTTTCCGGTGTCATGAACGCCTCATTTCGGAAGGCTCGGATGCTCCGGCGACGCGGTTACGTTCCGCCCAGCAGTCGCGCCGGATTGTCCACCAGCATGGTCTCCACGTCCCGTTCCGACACTCCCGCCTGCCTCAGGCTCGGAACGATGGTCAGGATGACGTGGTCGTATCCCCGTCCGCCGTAATGATGCCACTGCATCTTGGTGCACACGTCCTGTGCGAGGAGCATCTGGTCGACGTATCCGGCGTCCAAAAGCCGGAGAAGGGACCGGATGCGTTCGCTGTCCTGTGGCTCTGCCTCTCCCGACTCCCGAAACCTGCACTCAGAGCCGAAAGTGTCGAAACTGAGAAAGGCCCCACGCTCGGCAATCTGCCGATGGTATTCCGGGTCTAGATGCTCGTCGAGGTGACTCAATGCCACGCGAGAGAGGTCAGCCCCATACGTCTCCAAGCGGTCCAGCACGTGGAGACCTTCGGCAGAAAAGATAGACAGGTGGACGTTGATTCCGACGCCGGTGGCGCGCTGGACCGCCGCCGCGGCCCGGAGCACCTTCTCCTCGGTCGGATGAATGGGGGAGCTGGTGCCAAGTTCCCCTATAATTCCGGCCCGGATGCCGGTATTCCCGAAGCCCACCGTGAGATCGTGCTCCATTTCGTCCCGGAGTGCCTCAAACGGGGACCGGACCACGTATGGCGGATGGAGGCTGGCCACGTAGTAACCCGTGCCGGCCACTATATGGGCTCCCGTCTGGGCGGAAAGGTCCCAGAGCGCTTCGGGATGCGGTCCAATGGGGCGGGTCGAGAGATCGACCAGGGTTCTGCCGCCGGCATCGCGGAAGCGCGAGAGTTCGCGGGCGGCTACGTCGCGCTCGTCCAGCACCATGTTGTCGCGGCATTGGTAAGGGTCCTCAAGGAGGACCGGATAGAGATCCGCGGTGACACGGGCGTCGATGAGGTGCTGGCGGGACGCGCTCCGAGGCGCCTCGAACAGTCCAGACAGATCTATCTGAAGATGCTCGTGGGGAAGGGTGATACCGAGGAACTCTTTCGGCACCGGCCCTCGCACCGTCATGACTTGCCCCACGCAAGCACCCCCTTCGCCTCCCATCAGGGATAGAACGAGCGGACCACGCGCCCCTGTTGGCCGACGACGGTGGTGGCGGCACAAAGCGCGTTCCATACCGCCTCTTCGGCGGCGTCCGCCGTGGCGGCGTAAAGCTCGCTTACCACGCTTACCTCGCCGTCGAAATCGTCTTGCAGGAAGCTTCCCTCGACGAGCGGACTCTCTCGGTTCAAACGATGGGCGGTCGAGGCCGCAAGAAAGATCTCACCACTGCCGGATCGCCCGACCGAGCCGGTGCGAACGAGACCGAACCCGATGCGCATGGCCAGACGGGACAACTGCTGGGGATGCAGGGGAGCGTCAGTAACGGCTACGCCGATGCAGGAGCCCGGGTGCGGCCGGGCGTCAGGCGGGTCGGGCTTTTCGATGCCTGGCGGCAGACGGAGGTCCTGTTCAGAGCCGAAGTTGGTGAGGACAAGCACCCCCACGGTGTACGTCGGCAGCGAGTCAAGCGTGGTGACCTGCCGCGACGATGTCCCGATACCGCCTTTGTAGGCGAAGAGATGCATGCCGGTTCCGGCGCCCACCGCACCTTCGTCCACAGGACCGCCCGCTCGCGCCGCGAGGGCTTTCGCCACGTCGTCAGGACCGACGACCGCGCCCGGAGAGCTCAGGTAGCCGTCATCACACTCGCCCACGACCGGGATGGGTACCTCGTCGTGCCCGTCGCCGAGCGCGTCGGCAATGGCCGCATCGTAGACCGCCCCGAGACTCCGGGTTCCTGTCAGGAAAATTGGGCCGGACAGAAAGCCTTGCGCCTCAATCATGTCGCGGGCCGTGAGCTGTCCGATGCCGTGCAGGATATGTGACCCCGCATAGGCGCGGTAGTCCCAGGAATGGTCCGGGGCGACATCGATAACCGTGACACCGGTGCGCGCCACCAAAGCATCTCCCGGTTCGCCGCGCCAGAGAGTTGCATGGCCGACCCGGACCCCCGCAACGTCGGTGACGGCGTTGAAGGGCCCGGCGGGAAACATGCCCGACGGGAAACCGCGGTCGCGGGCTCGCGGACGCATACGTGTCCTTCTTTCGGTACGCCGGTCGTCTATCTAAGGCGTGTATGTGAATGAGGTCCTTCGTCAGGGTCTCTGAAGTCTCCTCCCGAGGACGGCTTGCCGGCTGATGCAACACGGTCGCGGCGGCAGGAGAGGCCTCCGGGCAGATGGAATTCTTCGACGAGCAGAAGACACGGGGTGATGTCAGAGGAGGCTTTCACGATGACCTTGGCGGAGCGCTATCGGGCCGCGCTGGCCCCGGTGGTGCCGATGGAGACGTCGATCGAGATTGCGCGCGGCGAGGGGTCCTATCTGGCGGCGACCGACGGGCGCCGCTATCTCGATCTGGTCATGGGGATCGCTGTGAACGCCCTCGGCTACGGGCATCCGGCGGTAATCAGGGCGGTGACGGAGCAGGTGAGCCGCCACATGCACGTCTACAGTGGAAGCGGATATCAAGAGAGTGTGGTGGCGTTCGCGGAGGCGCTCACCGCCGAAGTGGGTGCCGACTCGCTGGTCTTCTTCGGCAACTCGGGCGCGGAAGCCGTGGAAGCCGCCATCAAGGCGGCGCGCTTTGCCACCAAACGTCCCGCCATCATCGCCTTCCGGGGCAGCTTTCACGGCCGCACCCTCGGGGCTTTGTCCCTGACGGCGTCGGCCGCGCGTTACCGGTCAGCCTACGAACCGCTGCTCCCTTCCGTATACCATCTCGACTATCCGGCGCCCACCCGCCTGGACATGACACCGGATGAGGCTTTCCAGCACGTCCGGCAGCAGATGGACCAGCTCCTCACGCTGGAAGTGGAGCCGGAGCAGGTGGCCTGCGTGGTGGTGGAGGGCATTCAGGGAGAGGGAGGCTATGTGGTTCCTCCGGCCGGGTTTGTACCCTGGCTTAGGAAGCTTACCCGGGACCACGGCATGCTATTGGTGATGGACGAGGTGCAGACCGGGCTCGGTCGCACGGGACGCATGTGGTCGTACCAGCATGAACATATCGAGCCGGACCTCATCACCCTGGGAAAGGCGCTCGGCGGCGGCCTGCCGTTGGGAGCCCTTATCGGGCGGGGCGAGGTGCTGGACGCGTGGACGGGCGGACTCCACGGCAGCACGTTTGGGGGCAACCCGGTTTCCTGCGCCGCGGGTCTGGCGACGCTGACGGTCATCCGCGACGAGGGACTGGTGGAACGCGCACAGGTGCTCGGTGAGGCGGCTCTCGCACGCCTCGAAGAGCTCGCGGCGCTGCCTGAGATCCGCGAGGTGCGGGGCCGGGGCCTTATGCTGGCGGTCGAATTTCAGGGCCAGGACGCGGCAGCCCATGTGGAGCGCGTCCTTCGCCGCGGCCTCGAGCGCGGACTTTATCTCCATCCGGCTGGCGTCCGCCATGAGGTCATACGGTTGATGCCTCCCCTCAATATTGGGGAGTCGGCGCTTCTGGACGCTATCGGCGTCGTCGCCGACGTCATTCAGGAGACCGCGCACGTCCGGTCGTGACACTGGCCGAGGGCCGTTTCCGGCGGTTTTTGGCTAGACGGGGACCCCGATACGGCGGCCGGGCTGTGTTGTGGGTGCTCTCGACGGTGGGGGGTGCCGGCCCGTGTTTCAGACAGGTCGCCGACCCGGGCGCCGTATATCGCCCGCCGCGTTGCTTGGGACCCTTGGACGCCTAGAGGAGGAAGGTCATGGCACTCTTCCCGTTTAGCAATGAACCGCTCTTGGATTTTGGAACCCTGGACGAACAGACGCGCATGCGACAGGCCGTGGAGGATGTGAGTGGTCGGCTCGGGCATCGTTATCCCCTCATTGTCGGCGGGGAGCGCATCGAGACGGGACGGTGGTTTATCTCCCGATGTCCCGATCACCCCGAGACTGTGGTGGGGGAGGTCGCGTTGGCCGACCCGTCGCACGTGGCTCGGGCTCTGGCAGCGGCCGAGGCCGCCTTTCCTCCCTGGTCTCGCGTAAGCGTCCGCGAGCGGGCCGCGCGGCTGCTTCGTGCCGGCGACCTTCTCCGGCAGAGGCGGCGAGAGTTCCTGGCCTGGATGGCGCTTGAAGTCGGCAAAAGCTTCGACCAGGCCGATGGGGAACTGGGCGAGGCCATCGACCATTTTGAGTGGAACGCCCGTCAAGTTTTCCAGTGGGCCGAAGGCAAGGCCATCCAGCCGCTTACCACGGAGCTCAACGAGTACCGGTACCGTCCGCTCGGCGTCGGCGTGGTCATCTCGCCCTGGAACTTTCCCACCACGCTTCCCCTGGGCATGGTGGTCGCCGCGGTCGCAGCCGGCAACACGGTGGTCCTGAAGCCGGCCGAGGAGTCATCGGTCCTCGCCTATCATCTGGTCGAGATCCTGCTCGAGGCCGGTATTCCCCCTGGTGTCGTGAATCTCGTGACGGGAACGGGGAGCGAGGTGGGTCCGGCTCTGGTGGAGGATCCCCGGGTCCGTTTCGTGGCGTTTGTGGGATCGCGGCGGGTGGGCACCGAGATTGCCCAGCGCGCCGCGATCCCGACCACGGGGCAGCGGGCGCTGCGACGGGTAATGACCGAGATGGGCGGGAAGAACGCTACCATCGTGACCGAGCACGCTGAAGTCCCCTGGGCCGCCGCCGAGATTGTACGCGCCGCGCTTGGGTTTCAGGGGCAGAAGTGCTCGGCCACATCGCGGGTCATCACGCTTCCGGGCATCCATGACGCGCTGGTCGACGCCATGCGGGCGGAGATGGAGGCCACCGTTGAACGGCGTGGCCGCGCCGTCGACAATGCCCCGTTTGGCGCCCTCATCAACGAAGCGGCGCGCGCCAAGGTGGAAAGCTACACGGAGCAGGCCAGCCGGGACGGCCGCGTGGTGCTGATGGGTAGTCGCGACCAGGACCTCGGCTACACCCTGACCCCGACTCTCGTAGACGGGGTTGCGCCCGGCTCGCCCCTCGCCCAGGACGAGATATTCGGCCCGGTGCTGGCTGTCATCCCGGCCCGCACCCTTGAGGAAGCGACCGGGTTCGCGAACGGCGTGGAATACGCACTCACGGGTGCGGCCTTCACCCGCGATGCGGCAGAGCTCGACTACCTGCGGGACAACTTCTACGTGGGAAATCTCTATCTGAATCGAAGTTCCACCGGCGCGATGGCGGGCGTCCATCCCTTCGGGGGCTACAAATGGTCGGGCACGGGACCGAAAGTCGGAGGTCCGGACTACCTGGGCTTCTTCCTGGAGGCTCAGGTGGTTACCGAGAGGGTCCGGTATCCAGGCGCGAGCGCCGGGACGCCTTGACCGGCCATCGGCCGCATGCGGTGTCGAGGCAGAGGATGCCAGCGTGGGGCGATGGGACTCGTTCACGATAGGGGGGAGACGGACGTCTTCTCCCACGGCGCGTGGGCGCTTCAACTTCTGGGGTCCTGCCCGGATAGAGCAGCTGGATTTGCCGTCGCGCCGTGTCCCGGGGAACGATGGCGTAATCTGTCGGTCATCCCACGGCACCGGTTCACGTTGGGGGTGCTGCCACCGCCATTCGCAGTCCGCAGCCGGGGCGGGTCTGTGAGGGGTCGGATTGCGGATGGCTCAGGCGTTGTCTGGCGGTCGCGTGAACCTACGGCCCATCACGACGAAAGCAAAAGTGGCTAAGGCGTGGCGTCTGTGTCGAGAGACTGGGCGAGTGGCGAGCGCGGTTCCGCAGAGGCGGACGACCTGTCATGCCCGAAGTCGAGGCGGTCCGGCCACGGCGTCCGGAAGAAGCCTTCCTGCGCCCCGTACCAGCCGGTGTGTAGCACGCACGTCGCGATGCAAATGCCCCATCGAAATGGTGAGGGCAATACGCCGTGTCCCGGTCGACCGTCTCCAATTGTGTTCCGCATAACTGGATGCGCCCCATGACAAACAAGAGCGAAGCAGGACCGAGCCAGAAGCGAGAAAGGACCACACAACGTGCAGGCGCCGAACTCTCGTAAGGTTCAGGGTCGTGTCCGCGAGCGTCGGGCGACGATCATCCAAATCATGCGGACCGAGGGGTCAACCAGTGTCTCCAAGCTGGCCGCAAGACTCCATTGCTCGCCTGTGACCATTCGGCGCGACTTGACCTTTCTGGTCGCCGAAGGGCAGGGCATGACACGGTATCACGGGGTGGCCGCAGCGCGGGGCGTGATTCTCGAGCAATGGTTTCAAGACAAGATGGAGGAGGCGCCTGACGCGAAGACGGCGATCGCCGAAATGGCGGCCGGGCTTATAGAAGATGGAACCGTCATCGGGCTAAACGGCGGCACCACAACTATGCGTATCGCGGAGGCTCTGGTGGCGGCAGGCAAGCGCATTACGGTCGTCACGAACGCCGTGAATATAGCGATGATCCTAACCAGTCCTCGCATTCAGGTCGTTGTGGTGGGAGGAGGCCTCCGCCCCTCCAATTATGAGACAACGGGCGTCGAAGCCGTTCACCAACTGGAACGTCTCCATCTGGAGTGGGCATTTCTCGGTGCGAACGGGGTTCACGTAAACTTTGGCATCAGTACCAGTGCGGCCGAAGAGGCCTCGGTTGGAGCAGCGTTTGCAAGGGCGGCCGACCGCGTGGTCGTGGTGGCGGACGCACGCAAGTTCGGTCAGACCGCCACGCACCAGATGCTCGCGTGGCCCATGGTCGATATGCTCATCTCGGACCCCTCCAGCGAGTCCAGGATAGAGGGTTGGCAGGAACAACTAAACCTAGGGCCTCCAGCGCGTGGCCCGGCAGTCGCGTGGATGCTCCGAAACGGATAAGTTCGGGCCGCTTCTCAAAAATCAGTCAATCTTTACAACCTTGAGCAGGTTGCGGGGATGGTCAGGGTCACGGCCGAGGGCCACCGCAAGCGACCATGCATACAGTTGAAGGGGAATAACCGCGAGCGGCCCTGCGAGCAAGTCTGGCACGCTTGGTGGGATTTTCACCACGTCTTTGCGCGCGGATTCGGCGCCGGCCCGCACGATTTCTACGACGCGCGCCCCTCGCACCTCAAGCTCGGCAATTAAAGAGAGTTCACCCGGACTCCTGTCCTCGAGCCGCAGCAACCAGACGACGTCGCCTGTGTCAACTGATCCCCAGGGCCCATGACGAAACTCCAAGGGTTCATACCAGAGAACCGGAGTTCCTCCCATTTCGAGGGCTTTCAGCGCTCCCTCCTGGGCGATTCCGAAGCGCGGGCCAGCACCTAGGTAGATTGTCCGCCGCGGGACTGTCCGGACCAGATCTCTGACGAGGGGCTCTGCGCTGGACAGTACCGCGGGGGCGAGCCCCGGAAGAAAAAGGCCGTCGAGATCATTTCCACGCATGCGCATAAGCGATGCTTGAAGCCACATCAGCATAGTGGTAAACGACTGGACCATGACCACTGTGCCGTCATCGGCGTCCAGCACCGTCACATTGTCGGCGACCTGCCGCAGCGCGGTGTCGGCATTGCACGTCAGGGCGTGGACGGGGATCCCGCGGGCCTTAACCGTCGCGGCGGCGAGGAGAACCTCAGACGTTGTGCCGGAGCGTGAGATCAACACGACGCCGCTGATGCCGAGAAGGGTCGCCGCAGGATCGCTCCACACGTCGCCGGCGGGCGCGGCTGAGGCGAGGAAGCCGAGACCCCTGGCCACCGCCGCGGCAGTCTGAGCGAGGTAGTATGACGACCCGCAGCCCACGAACAGAAGGGGGGCAGACACCGAAAGCGAAAGCGCTTGATGGAGAGCGGCAGACCAGCGTTGTTCCTGATGCGAAATAAGCTGGCGGACGCGGTCGCCGTCCATCGGGCACATCCTTTCCTGACCTACTTAGGACAAAAACTTTGTGAAAGTGATTGTAGCCATCCAGGATATCGGCTGCAATTGACGAACGCTAAGCAAAGAACTGCGACGGCGCGACGAGGCTCGCCGATTTCCCTTGCTGAGATGGTGAAGAGGGGCGCGGCGCTAACCCCTCGTCCGACTAGGGCTCAGTGAAACGGCTCTCCACACCCCGGACTCGAGCTTGATGGAATAGTTCTTCGTGGCCGTGTGCCAGAGGGAAGGATGATCGTGTTGTTGGTGTGACGTCTGTCGTGGTCCGTGCTGCTTCCGCGGCCTCTCAGTCTGCCGCGGTCCTGTCTCTGGGCGGCGCAAGGTTGTTTGGGATCGGTAGTGGCTTTTCCTCTGCACGCCGGTCATCCGACTGTTGATGATGAGGTGCGGGACGTTTGGGTTCCGCGACACGGTTTTCTATTGAGGCGTCGAAGCCGACGCGCTTGTCGGCGCGAACGGGCAACCCCTGGTGGGGGTCGCGGCACACTGTCATCATCTTTGTAGCGGGTTTCGAGAGCACCCTCATGCATCTGCCCGCGACTGCGGGCGGCGCCGGGCGCGACCGGTGGCGGGGCGTCTTTTTCCGGTGCTCCGTCACGTTTGGGCCATCGGGCTCGTGGGGGCCAGGGGGTTGTGAATGAAAGCCGTGGACCCGGTCCATATTCTAGCGGGAGAGGACCCGAAGTCGACTCGGTCCTTGTGAAACCGTGTCAGGACCACCGGCCAGATTTTCAGCCCGGCCGTGTCCGCTGCCGTGGGCGCCCTGTCCGGAATCTGACCCTGTCTCCGGACCACGTGCCGGGAGGTATTCTACTGATGGGACTGACTGCGCCCGGCCGGGTGGTTGGGACGGGGGTGCGTCGTGAATCGTCTCCTGGACGTTATTGCCATGTAGTGGGAGACGGCGTTCAGTCTCTCCAAAATCTGTGCCGATTCATTCCCGTCGTCCTCCCCGCGAGGCGCGTGCTCGCCGGATGGTTCTCCGGGGCCCGCATCATGGCGCTGCCGTTCGATATCGAGGACGCGGGCCCGATTCCCGGGAGGATCCCGCGCAACGGCCTCAGGCATGCCCGTGTCCTCCGTGCGCGGACTCTTCGGTGGAGGACGGTTAGCGCGTTCCAGGGGGCGTGGAGCCGTGTCCGGGCCTCGTCAGCGCGCTGGTCACGGGTTTTCGTGACAGGGCCTGCCCGTAAAGGCGTGCCGTCCCATGGTCTCGAGGAAGCGGAAGCGTTGGCCCTGTCAGCGGCGGCGGTGGCGTTCGAGCCTTTGGACGGTCCCTTGCCTTCCGATGTCATTTTTGGAGCCTTCAATGCCTGACGCCGACTGGCTCTTGGGCCTCGATTACGGCCAGACCCGTGTAAAGGCGGTCCTCGTGGATCCGGCGACCGGTCAGGTGGCGGGACTCAAGGCCGCAGCACCCCCGGTCCGGGCCAGAGATTGCTCCATCGGAAGCGAAACCTACCGGCGTCTCAGTGACCCAGAGGCGCTGGTCGAGACCGGCTTCCAGCTAATCCGGGAATTGGTGCCGCCAGGGCGGGGGACCGTCGCCATCGCCGTGTCTTCGGCGGGACCCCCGCTCGTGGCGGTGGATAAAGATCTTCGGCCCGTATGGCCGGTGGTGGGGCACTGGGAGGGCGTCCGCCCGGAAGAGATGGACGCGTGCCTTCCGTATGACGCCGACCGGTTCTATGAGGAAGCAGGGAGTCCCCACTGGTATCATCCACCCGTATTTCATCTCGCGTGGCTCCGGGAGCACGACCCGGCCCGTGCCGAGCAGGTGGTCGGCGTGCTGTCTATCGGGGGTTATGTGGCGGCCCGGCTTTCGGGAGTGATGGCCGCCGAGCCGTCCACCGCGGGAGCGAGCGGTGCGTTTGACCGGCGGACCCGGACATGGTCGCCGGCTCTCCTCGGGGCGGGTCACCTCAACCCCGCCTGGTTTCCCGAGCTCCGGCCCGCGGGCACTGGCCTCGGCGAGAATCGGTGGCTGTTGCCAGGGCGGCGGGTGGTGGTGGCAAGCGGTGGCCACGACTACCTGGCGGCCGCGCTCGCGGCCGGTATTACCGGGCCGGCCGCATCGCTCAATGTTCTGGGAACATGGGAGATGGCGGCCCAGTTCGTGGAGATCGGGGCCGAGGGCGGCTGGGGCGGTGGCGAGCCGCACGAGGTGCTGCACGACCTGCATGTCCTGCCAGGCCTGGGGACCCAGAGCCTCGAGTTCTGGAGCGGGGGACAGATTGAGTGGGCGCGAAGGGTTCTCGGGCTGTCTCCCTCGGATTTCCTGGCGGCGGCTGCCGACGCCCCACCGCAGGCGCCGGCGGGCCGCATCTACGCCCCGTTTCTCGGGCACCAGTTCTTCCCCCACCAGTCCCGGGACAGGAAGGCGTCCTTCTCCGGCGTTGACGCCAGGGTCGGACCTGGCGAGATGGCGCGCATGGTGGTGGAGGGGATCGGCTATCTTGGAGCCCGCATGTTCGAGCTTTTGGAGACCGGTCGATCGGGCCCGCCGCCAGCCCTCATCATGACCGGGGGCGCTTCGCGCGGCCGCGTCATGGGACAGTTGAAGGCCGACATGTTGAATCGGACGGTATACGTGCATGAGCTGTCGGAGCTCTCCGCGGTGGGGGCGGCGCTTCTCGGAGGCGTGGGAGCTGGATACTTCGACAGCCTGGAGCAGGCGGCAGAACTTTTTCGGGACCGGGTCACTGCGGTAGAGGCGGACGCCAAGCGCCACGAGGCATACCGGGACGTGTTTGATGCTTTGGCATGGGCATGAGGTGGGGCCGACGGCCCCAGACGAGAGGAGAGCGTCATGAGAGATATCAAGATCGGCGTGATTGGCGGCGGAAGCGTGTTCACGCCAGAGCTCGTGGATCTTCTGGCCGAGTGTCCGCTGTCGATCGGTTCTCTGGTATTGATGGACATCGACGGTGAACGGCTTGACACCATCGCCCGGATGGCGCGACGGCAGGTGGCCAAGAAGGGGAGGACGTTCCGCGTCGAGACGACGGCCGATTACGCGGAGGCGATTGACGGGAGCGACTTTGTCCTCATCCAGCTGCGAGCCGGCGGCCAGAAGATGCGGATAGAAGATGAGGCGATAGCGCTCCGACATGCGGTGCCGTTCGTAGAAACGGTAACCGTTCCTGGTCTCGGGGCCTATCTCCGTTCGGTGCCCATCTATGAGAAGCTGGCCGAGCTTATCCGCCGGCGGGCGCCGCACGCACAGGTGATGAACTTTACGAATCCAGCCGGGGCCATGACCCAGTTCCTGCAGGCGCTGGAGGTGAACGCGGTCGGCGTCTGCAATTCCCCCCTCTTCTTCGTCAAGGCGGCCGCAGAGACCCTGGGCGTGGACACGGCCGACATCGCCATGGACTGGAAGGGTCTGAACCATCTTACGTTCGTGTCTCAGATTACGGCCGGAAGCTCGGCCGTCAATCGTCTGCCGGACGTGCTCGGACAAGTCGGGCCATGGTCTCCAGGGTTTCCCTTCTCGGAACACGTTTTAGGCGATCTCGGCCTCGGAATCAACGGGTACCTCCAGTACTACTTCCATGCCCGACGCCGGCTCCAGGAGCTCCAGGAACGAGAAGCGAGCCGGGGCCAGCAGGTTCTTGCCCTCGAGAAAGAACTGATGAGCCTGTATGCCGAGCCGGGTGCCGACACCGTGCCGGACCTTCTGAGTAAGCGCGGCGGCTTCGGGTACTCTAAGGTGGTGGTCAATCTGATTCAGAGTCTGGTCACCAACGACCACCGTGTTCATTACGTGAACGTCCGCAACGGCAGCACCCTGACCGGCCTTCCGCCGGACACGGTGGTGGAGGTCCCGGCGGTGGCCGTGAACGGTGAGGTGCTGGCGCTTGACACCGGTCCTCTGCCGGAGGCTGTCTTCCCGCTCGTGCTCACGATGTCTACCGTATATCGCTACTGGGTACGGGCGGCTCTTTCCCGGAGCCTTCGAGACCTCCGTCTGTCGATGCTTGTGCACCCCCTGTTCCCGGACGCCGAAGACTCCGAGGCCATCTTGTCGGAGTTTTTTGAGGTCAACCGGGATTTTGTCGACCCCTACCAGTAGGGCGTCCGCAACCAGGAGCGGCGCGCATGGCCAATAGGCCGCGCGCCGGCCTAGTTGCCGTGTTTCGTCGCCCGCGCCCGTGAAGTCCCAGCGGCTCCGGCAGTGGCTCCTCGTGGTCGCGGGACTTCGTGCGCGAGTGGATCCGGCCCGACCGCACTGGTAAGAGGGACCGGCTCATTGTCGCGCTGGTCTCCGCGGTAGCGACAGGCCAGACTCCTTCGATATTTCAAGAAATCTTATGCTCCACTGCCAGGACACAAAATGCCGACGGGCGAATCGTCCTCTCATAGCCGCGAGAAGGCATGTGCGCTGTCCACCTGCTCTTTGTACGCGGGCTTATCGGGTTGCTGGCCGCTGCATCTCGTTTCGAGAAGGACCGCCTCTGTGGCCGATACCAGAAACCGTCCCCCACGGGACGTGGGAAAGGAGGTGAGTGAGGATGGGAGTCAACGAAAACCTCAAGGTGCTGAACCAGTACCTGAGCGGCGATCACGCGACCGACCTCGTGGCGCACGACGCCGTATTTCGGTTGGAGGGCAGCGGGGGCAGCGCCGAGGGTCGCGAGGCCATCACCGCCATGCTGAACGACTTCTATCACGGGACCTTTGACGCTCGCGTGGAGAACGCCCGGGTGCAGGGGACCGAGAGCGGCGGCATTGTCGAGTGTGACTTTGTCGGCCGGCAGGTGAAGGAGTTTGCCGGAATGGCCGCACGGGCGGATCCGGTGCGGATTCCCCTCTGTGTTGTCTATGACATCGAAGACAGCCACATCCAAGAGGCCCGCATCTACTTCATGAGCCAGGCCCTGAGCCTCTAGCGGCCATCAGAGACGAGCGCGTCATTCGGCCACCCGGGAGCTCGGCAGCCGGGCGGCCGAACCCTGTATGGCATGGCGGCACGCGCACTGTGGGCCGCGCCTTGAAGATAAAGCTGGCCGCATGTCCCAGCCGCTCCATACGCCGGGCGCCAATTCAGTCAGTCTTCCAGGGGGCCGAGGTCGGTTTCGACCACCTCTTCGACCGTGCCCGTGTCCCGCCATGCGATGGTGAGGGTCCGAAGAAGACACACCGGGTTCACAGACACGGCCAGGACCGTACCCTCGCGTCCGGGCACCCGAGGGTCACGAACCGAGGACCCCGCCTCGATAGCCACGCCGTTTGCTCCTTTTTCTTTTCGCGCTCGGCCTCGCGGGTTCAGTGTAGCGCCCGAGGGCCCGTCGGATCAGCGGTGAGCGCGCCGGTGCACCCGGGCCAGCATGCGCCAGCCGCCTCCGTGAAATAACACGATGGATGCCGCCAGCAGGAGAGATCCTGCCTGGAGCGTCCAAACGACACGTATCAGAAAGCCGATGAGAACGCCGACGCTGCCCGCGATCGCGCCGACGCTCGTCATCCAGCCGAGCCAGGATGGCCAGAGTTCGGCCACATGCGGTGTGTCGCGCCGCCCGCCTCTCATCCCATGCAGCCACGCGATGAAAGGCAGGATGCGCTGGGAGAACCCGAGCCAGGCCAGGAGATACCATCCAAGAACGGATACGGCGACGGCGGCGGGGAGGAGAGGACGCGCCCCGGCCACCGCCAACACGATTGTGACGAGGGCCGCCAGAAGGCCTAAATGTGATGATCCGATGAGAAGGAGAAGCCCGTCCGGTGTTCGCCGTCGGCGCTGTCTCCAGTACCGCGACACGTCGAGGAGATAGAACACGCCGGCGGCGGTGAGAGACAGGAGCGGGACCGCAATCGGGACCAACGGGAGCGCGGGCATCAGCACGCCCGACACGATGGCCGCGCTTCCAAATCCCAGCACCCAGCCGGATCGGGACGGATGCGGCGGGGCCGGCAGAAACATCGGCAAGAGCCGGTACGATACGCCGGCCAGCACCAGGCCTGCGAATGCGCCCGGTCCAAGGACCAGATGGGCCGCCAACCAGGAGTTGGGGATCGCGGTCCCGGCGGCAAGTCGCCCGGCCATGAGGCCGCCCAGGATGGCCGTGGCGGCAAGAGCCGCAAGTCCCGCCGCCACGAGGGCGCTGTCTCGCGCTCGAAGGTGGCGGAGAAGGCCCATGGCCGCGATATTGTACAGGAACAGTACGAGGCCGCTTTCCAGCGCGACGCCGCCCATCACCAAGAGCGGGGTGCGTCCGGTGGCAACGCCCGGCACGAATCCCAGCACCCCCGCCGTGAACAGGACAAACTGCAGGCGCGCCCTCCAGGCCGGAACCGTGGTCCCCGCCCCAATCACGGGGAGCCACTGATAGAGGGCCCCCATCATGGCCATGGTGATGGTTCCAAGCGTGAAGAGATGGACCATGCTCACGACCACAGGTCCCGTAAGGACACCCTGCACGACCGTGCGGGCATTGAGCGAAAGCATGAGGAGCCCGCTCACGGCGAAGAGCTGTGCCGCACCGAAGAAGGGCAAGGGGGTGCCGAGGTTGGGCGCCTGGTCGGTCCGGACGCGACCCTTCACCGAATTCTTCCCCGGAAGCGTCCTTGTCCCAGCACCCAAGACCTTTTCAGGCACCGTCCATCCACACCCACCGGCCGCTTACGTGCCCGTGCGTCAGACGGTCCCACCTGTCCGAATAGATGCGGTCGGTCGCATGCATGCGGCCGCGGACGAAAGAGAGCGCCAGATTGCCGGCGTCCCCCAACAGGCTCAGGCCCTCCGCGCCGCCCATGCACATCCGACGGGCGACTTGAACGACCATGCGAGGCTCGTGATGCATCTGACGCCTCCCCGATTTTCAGAACGTGGTCTCGCCTTGACCGTGCCACGGCCTCCTGACGTGGAACGTGACTCAGATCACGAAAACGCCGCGTGCGGCCGCGTCCCGGAGTCGGTAGTATGGCGTTATGGAAAAGTCCAGCCAGGGCGGCCAGAGTCCGCCGACACGCGTCGTTACGCCTGGAAGCCTCACGCTGTTCCAGTCGATTCCGGCCAATGTTCTCGACGAGAACGGGGTCACCCGCACCTTTACGAGTGGCGAGTTCGTGTTCCGACAGGGAGAGCCCACGAGCGGGCTATGGGTCATCGTCGAAGGCCGTACGGCCATCGAACGCACGGGCTCCGATGGGCTGGTGTACACCACCGGCATCTGGCAGCCAGGGGACATCGTCGGAATCGCGGGTATCTGGGACGGGTCCGGCTACCCGGCGACGGCCCGGACGCTTGACAACCCCACGCGTCTTTTTTGGATGGAGCGCGAGAGGTTTCTTCGCCTGCACCGAACCCTGCCTGATTTCGGAGAATCCGTGAGCCGAATGCTGGCGGCGCGCCTTCGCTATATCCAAGAACTGGTGAGCGACACCCGCGGACGCCCGGTCGCGATCCAGGTGGCCGTAATTCTCTCAACCCTATCGGCGCGAGAAGGTCTCGACGTGGCGCTCACGCACGAGGATCTGGCCCATATGGTCGGCACCAAGCGCGAGACCGTGAGCCGCGTCCTGGCAGACTTTCAGCGGCGCGGATGGGTGGAGAGCGGCTATCGGCATATCCGGATCGTGAATCGCGACCGGCTGGCCGCGTATGTGGAGGCGGGGGCCGACGCCAGCGACCTCCCGGCCCGCCCCCATCGCCTTCCGATCTAAGGAAACGCGGCCGGCGTCAGTGACCGATGAGCTCCTCGCGCAAGGCGCCAAGGAGCGCGCCGATGTCCACGCCGGCAGCGACGAGTCCCGGGACCAGAAACTCATTTTCTTTGGCGGCATGCGTCTCAAAGAGCCCGGTGAAGGCTCCCGTGCGGAGGAGGAGCGCCGTCCGGCCAGGCCCACGGGCGAGGTCGTCTCGGAGGCTCTTCAGCACTTCATGCTCGCGAATCATGCTCGCCACGAGCGTCGCCAATCCCGGATCGTCTGCGCCCCGCGCGTAGAGGGTGGCCTCTTCGGCCTGTGCGTGCGGAAGAAGTTCACCATCGATGTAGGCTACGAGCTCGTGGCGGGCGCGCTCGCGGGCTTCTCCCCCGTCCGTCTCCACGACCACGGCGGCCCGGGCGGCTAATTCCTGCACCATCGCCGCATGGTGCCCTTCGATGGCGGCCACGATTTCTGCGACCTCTTGTGTCATCAACGACTCCTCCTTAGTGAATGGACAGCCTGTGCGCTGACCCGGCGACGCACCCGCGTCGCGAGCCTCCCGTTCTCACGCTCCTACGGGTCGTCAGTCAGGACGTCTCTCCGAAGCGGAACCGCAACTCCCTACCGGGGGCCAATGGCTGGACGGCCTGGCCCGCGCAGGCGAAGCCGAAACCTGTGGCCTATCGTCCCGCCGGAGCAGCATCGAGTGGGCGTCGCGGCCGGGCCTGACGATGAGCGGAAGCGCCGCGATGGCGGCTTCGGGCTCGACGGATGTACCCTCCGAGATTTTGGAGCCGCGAGCCCCGGCCCCTCGCGTCTTATGTACGCCCTCGCGCCGCGGCCCACCGTGTCGGCGGTCACAATCTCGCACCAGGAGCGGTCAGGTCAGAAGACGGGCGCGAAGTACTGCCGGGACGGCCACTGTGATCCCGATCACGGCGCTCCCACCCGCGCCACGCACACTTTAGGGCACGGGAAGGCGCGCGGCACCGGCGCGCATAGGAGACGAAGGAGGGGCAAATTAGACATGAAGCGCCTGGATGTACGCAGCGATCTTGAGGAGGGACGGGAGCCTTTCGAAACCATCATGGCTTTTCAGGCCGGCCTGGGAGCGAGCGAGGCCTGGGAGCTGCTGGCCACGTTTCGGCCGGATCCTCTGATTAATCTGATGGGCGGGCGCGGATACGAGACGGAGGCGGTGGAGTGGCCGGACGGAACCTGGCTTGTCACGTTCCGGCCACAGAGCGAAGCGGGATAACGCCGTCAGCCGCGGCCATGATGCGCATGCGTGAAGCGATGGAGGAGCCCGTCTAACAGCGGCCGGGCCGAACATCCGGGAGTCAGGGCGACACGGGAAGCCGCGGCAATGCGTGCGGCGGCTTCCTCGTCAAAGGCGCTGAGCGCCACGCGTGCGCTTTTCAGGCTCCCGGCGCGTGCCTTTTCGTCGGCTTGTGCGACAGCATCTTCCGATCAGGCCATCGATCGGGGATACAGGACGGCGCGGAAGCGGCCGTCGCCGGAAGGCATGGTCTCGGCCACGATTTCCGGCGCTGAGGTTGAGAGCCATGCCACGAAACCGACCCCGGTCTGGGAGCTCTCGACGTAGAGCGCCTTGCGGCCACGAAGCCCTTTAGCCTTTCGGAGCACACGCGCCCGCACATGGTCGTCTGCCAAATCGACGCCGACGAGGGGAACGACCGGCGAGTCTGGTGCCCGGGTCCGCTCCATAGATGCGCATCTCCTTCTAGGGACGAGTCCGGATCCCGCTGCGCCATCCGTTTTGGCGCACGTCCCCGGGTCGGCCTTTCCCTCGGGGGTGCGGGCGAAATCGCGGTCACTGCCATCCGAGCTTCTTTAGCGCCTCAATCGACATCATGCTAGGATCCCAAGGCGGTTCAAACGTGAGCTCGACCGCCACCTGCCCGATGTTGGGCTGATCTTCTAGTATCCGCTGCACGCCCTCGGCGATGGAGCCATGCATCGGACATCCTGGCGTCGTGAGGGTCATGCGCACATCAACATTGGCGTCTTCGTCCACCGACACGTTGTAGACGAGGCCCATCTCCACGATGTTCAGTCCCACCTCCGGATCCAGCACGTCCTGCAGGATCTCTTCTACGCGCTCCCGCGTCCAGGTCATCGTCACCACTCCTTCGAAGGCCACGGCGCTTCCGGCCCCAAGTCCGAGCGCTGCTCCATCGTGTTCCGAAAACGCCGCATGATTGGTGATCCGGATCACAACCGGGGGGTGTCAGCCCGCTTGCGGCCACAATCCCGTGGCCAAGAGGTTTCGGTGCCCGCCCTGGCGGCCGGCGACCCGGCCGAGCACGCAGGGGACCGCGCGGGGAGGGACTAGGCAGAGACCAGACGCATCGGTCCACGCTCACGCGTCCACCTGTCGGCACCTTGCTCACCTGCCCGGGATACGGTTTCGGGATCGGGTTCTTGTTTTCGCGTTTGGCTCCCCCGGCGCTCCGCCCCCGAGATTGGGAGCCGTTCGTGACGGGTGTCACGGAATGTCCGCGCAGGTCTACGACGCTCAGACCTGAAGAGGGGGTTGGCCGCGCGATGGTCAAGATGAAGGATGCGGTCTGGACGGGGGGCGAATGGCGTCTCCGCTTCCAGGTGCGCGAAGGCGTCTATCATGAAGAAGCGTATCCCGTGACGCTCACGTGCCTCGGTCCGATCGATGGAGCGGACGCGGCGGCGGACCACCTTCACGCCCTACTGGCCGAGGTGGTCGAGGGCCTGGTGCGCCGTCAGATACGGCTCGGCTCGCTTCCGCCGCGCGGGATGCTCAGCAACTGGCGTGAAATCATGGACCGGAGCTTTGGGGCCGACCGTCTCGGCCCCATCTGGTCACTCATGGAGATCCTGGACGGCAGTCTCGGCCTCATGATCGGGACCAGCAGACACGGGTACTACCGGGCCAGAACGCGCAGGCCGGACGCCCCGAGGACGGATGCGGCAAAATCTGGACTCGAAGCGTGCGCGGCCGCAAAGGCCGCACCCGTTTGTACGGCCCGGAGCGTGGATGCGGGAGGAAAGGCGTCCTGAGCATCGCGGTTGGGACCGCCTCACGCGTCTATGCGAGGGCCGGTCGATACTCCAGAAGGCCGGCTCCGTGGTGTGCGTGAGTGTCCCGTGTGATGCGCACGAATCACGGGAGCATCCGGAGGGTGTCCAGGGTCGCTGTTCACCTAATGGTTCCGGCTGTGTTGGCCGCACGGACCGCGCGCGAATTCCGGCCGCACGCGGACGCCGCCCGCCGACTCGGGTTCTGACTGCGGCACGGCCCGTAGAATCGACACGCCGCGTACGTCTCGAAGATGCATGGTCCGCGTCTCTGGGCTCCCTAGCAACGACCGGGGGTGAGCCGGAATTTCGCGTCATTGGTCGAGGTCAACGGCAGACCCGGCATCATGAGCGGGCGTGACCGGCCCGGGTTGTCGGCGGCGCGCTCGAACAGCGGCGGCCGCCATGGAGCCGGTGGAGCCGACCCACGCGGCCGTGACCAGAAAGACGGCGGAAAGAACATAGCCCCCCTGATGCCGCGCGACGGCCAGCATGAGCAGCGCGACCGCCAGGGGCATCCCGTACCCGGTCAGGAGAGGCGCGAGTCGGGAGCCCATGCTCCGGGCCATGAAGAATGCCTTCTCCGGCGGACCCGGCAGGCGGCGGGCACTTGCAAGCGCCACCATGAAAGGTGCCAGCCGGGCCTGATAGCCCAGCACCATCACGATCCCACCCCCGAGCGCCGCGATGACGGCGAGAGGGGCGGAGACCAGGATGAGAACGGCTGCCATGGCCCACAGGCCCCATCCCGCAATAACGGTCACAAACACGGTATCGGCCTCCGGAGCCTTTCCCGCCCGTCGGATACGGGTGATGAGGACAAGGGCCCCGACCGCGGCCACGAACCAGAATACGGTGGCGGTGATGAGGGTTCCCGGAATGGAAAGCCAATGACCGGCGGCCGCGGCGCCGACGCCGAGCCATAAGAAGACGAGCGGCAGGGCCGTGAGGCGACCCGCCGCGCGCGACATCGAAAACATCGGCACAAGCTTCAGCTGCACGCCAGAGACAAGGGTGGCCACCCAGGCCGCGAGGGCCACAGAAATGTGAAGCGCGAGCCAGCCCAAACTTGCCTGGCCTTCGGCCAAACCGATGGCCATCAAGAGTCCCATCACCCATGTAGCCGTCAGGCCGACAAGCGACAGCGCAACGGCGGCGGTCACGGTGTCGCGAGGGCGCCGGCTCTCAGCGACGCGCATCCCGGCCGCGACGGCCAAGGCCAGGAGGGCGACGCTTAGAAGGGCACCACCGACAGCCATCCGCCCGGGCACCCCCGCAAGCCACCCATCGAGGAACATCAGGAGTCCGAGCGTATGGACGGCTCCCTCACTCCAGCTGAACCATCGCGGCAGTGGCGGGACGTCGAACACCACCGGAATCCACTGATATAAAAACCCCGTCATCGTCAGTGTGAGAAAGCCGAGGGTCACGCCATGCACGGCCGCGACCACCGGCAAGGCGCCGAAGACCCCCCCGGCAAAGGAGGCGCGCGCCGCGGCCAGCTCCCAGACCGCCCAGATGAGAAACCCCCATCCGGCCACCATAAAGGGAAGGGGGACGCTTGCCGCGGGAGCCCTGGTTATGTTCACGCTCGGCTGGTAACGCCGTGCCGACGGTCCTGCATTCGGGGGACGCTCCATCGAGTCGAGACTCCTTCTCTTGTCGGCCGCGACCGGCCCCTTCGTGAGCGCGTGAACCGAACGTCTCCTCGTGACCCGGTTACACCGCCCGACGCGTGACCTTGATGGCATAGCGCTCGGGGCCGGACTCCTGATAGTTGATCGAGAACGTGCCTGGCTGTTCCGCCTGCAGCTGATAGATGAGCGGCTTTGGGTCGTGATCGTTGATGAGAAGCGCCGAATGGTTCACCGGCAGTGCGTCGAAGACATCGAAGATGAGCTGATGGCGTACGGGTGGCGGCAGGACGGGGGCGTTTATCACCACGGCCGGAACAGACTCTGCGTCCATGTTCTGTCCTCCTCAAGTCGGTCAAGGCATCGATACTTCGGGCCAGCATCTGGCTAAAGAGGGCCGTCTGCCTGACTTCCCGCTGAGTATGGGGGCCCTGCGCTCCCTACACCGTGACGGCGATCACAGATGATGGGGGATTGTAGAAGCCGCCGCCGTTTATTGTGATCCCGGTCACGGACCCGCTCTAACGCCTCGGTGATACTGAGGCTGCTTTAGTCATGGGGAATGGCGCGGCAGCATACGGAGAGCGTCCGCAGGTCGGCCAGGCCGGGATCCGGGCGACGCGACGGGAGGGTGGGGGGTATGGCTTCGACGACGCGAACGACGATCACGCTCGACTGTCGGGGGTTCGCCCCGCCCGAGCCTCTCTTGATGACCCTAAAGAGCCTCGAGCAGACCTCGACGCTCACCGGGGTGTACGATCGGATGCCGTATCTGCTCTTCCCCGAGCTTGACCAACGTGCTCTCCGATATGGTGTGGAGGTCCGAAACGACGGTGTCTACGTTCGGATCAGCGGGCGCGGGGGGAGGAGAGGATGACGCCCTTGGGTCCGCACACGGATAACGCTCCGCCGCTCGCGCTGCCGCTCACGTTCTTTGTCACCGGGCTCGCGGGACTCTTGGGTGCGCTCGTCGACCTCGGCGTCCACACCCGAAACCTGATCGGACTGGCGTACGGATCGGGGGCGCTGCTGTCGGCCACCCATCTCATGACCCTCGGTTTTATCTCCATGGTGATGATGGGCGCCATGTACCAGCTGGTGCCGGTTGTGATGAACACCACGCTCTGGAGCGTAGGCCTCGGATTCTGGCACTACGGCCTCTTTGTGCCGGGCGTGGCCGGCCTGGTCTTCGGCATGCTGGTCCTGGACCCCGCCCTGATGGCGGCAGGGGGGAGCCTGGTCGTGGCGGGTGTCGCCGTATTTGTCTTCAACATGGTCAGGACCCTCGCGCAGGCGACAATCTGGGGTCCCTCCGGTGCCTATGTCGCCACCGCGATTGGCTACCTCGGACTCACGGTCGCGATGGGCTGGCTTCTGGCCTGGAATTTCGTCCATCCCTTTATGCAAGGCGGCGTCTTCATTCCCGTGCATCTGGCCCTCGGCCTTCTCGGGTGGTTCACGTTTACGCTCATAGGCGTGTCGTACAAACTCCTTCCCATGTTCGCGCTCACCCCGGCCCGAGCTCCGCGAGCCTGGTGGGTCTACGGTCTTCTGAACGCGTCCATTGGCGTCGCCATCCTGGGGAGCCTCATGGGAATTCCAGACGTGCTCGGCATCGCCGGCGGGTTTGGGGCAGCCGCATTTGCCTGTTACGCCGCAGACGTGACGACGCTCCTTCGGGCACGGCGCCGGCGGGTGCTGGACGCGCCCGTCTTGACGGCGCTCACCGGTCTCGGCTTTCTACCCCTGACAGCACTTTTCGCCGTTCTGGCCGACCGCGGCGTCAGTGGCTGGGCGATCGTGCTCTATCTCTTTTTCTTCGGGTGGATGGGACTGTCCATTCTTGGCTACCTGCAAAAGATCGTGCCGTTCCTGCTCTGGCTCCACCGGTATGCGCCGAAAATCGGCCGTGAACCTGTCCCACGCATGCGCGACATACTTCCGGAGACATGGACCTGGCAGGTATACCTTCTCTACGGTACGGGGGTGGCGGCGGGGGCAGTCGCGCTGGTCGCCGCATCCAAAACCGCGCTCGCGCTAGCGTTGGCGCTGGCCGGAGCCGGGGTCTTGCGCCTGATGGCGGCGGTCCTGCAGGCACTCTTGCGTGAACCCGGCATCCTGCCTCCCTCTACCAGCCGGTCTCCGTTTCGGACCTCGGGGTGACGGACGAAAGATTGAGAGAGAGAGGATAGAGCGAGGATAGCTCCCGCGGGGAAGGCGGCCTATTGGTAGGAAGCGGCGAAGCTCGTGGGCGCGGGTCACGATTCATGTCAAAGGAGCTGCAGGTATGGCGGACTTATCATTTTCGATCCGGGCGGAGTGGGCGGGAAGCGGCCGCGGAGGAGAGGGGGTTCTCGAGACAGGAGGCGACCGCGTCCGTTACAGCGCGCCCTCCAGCATGGGCGGCAAGGGCGTCGGCACGAGTCCCGAAGAACTCCTGCTGGCGGCCGTGGCCTCGTGTTACAGCGGAACCCTCTTTCGTGTCCTCGAACGGCAGGGACTTCCCGCAGAAAGGCTTCGGATCGACACCACGGGTGTGGTCGAGGGATACCCGAGGGATGCGCGATACCGTCGTGTCACGGTGTCTCCAGTGATTTTCGGCGGGGATCCGGCCCGACAACCGGCGTACGACGCTGCGGCCCGAGAGAGCCGCGATCTCTGCTTCATCGGCAGGACCGTCCGCGACTATCTCGAGTACGTGGTGGGACCGGTCACCGTTAATCCGGTGCCATAGCGTGGAGGGGCGGGGCGGGTTACTGGTACGGAGAGTCGCGAAGCTCCTCCGGCTCACAGACGAGGCGCTGCAGTCCGAGGACCAGCGGCCGTGCCTCCGTGATGACCACCGATACTTTTCCGTCCTCGTCGGAAGCGGAAAGCCCGATGCGCGAGTCCACGACCACCACGCACGGACGGCGGAGCCCCTTCGGCCCGGGCCTCGCCAGCGGCCGCCGACACACGCCGCAGCCTTCCGGCGGGCAACCATCCCAGCAGCTGTAGCGGGTTCTTACCGAGCGTGCCCGTGCCGCATTGAGAGGGTCCGCAAGGCGTCTAATCGGCTGCGCCGTGGCTCCGAGGTCCAGCCGCCGCCGGGCTCCGGCGATGAGGCGTGAGCCCTCGACCACAAAAAAGTCCCACCCGACGCCGGTAAAGGTATGCGGTGCCTGATCGGGGGTGTCAAGGCCGATGGTCAGGCGATCGATGCGGCCTCGAAGGCTCGCCATGGTCGCCGCGGCCACCGCTCGAAAGGGAAGGGCCTGATACGTGGCCGCGCGACCCTCTACCGTGACATTCGCGTATCCTTTGTGCTGCAGGCGCCGTAGCGCGGCATAGGCGTTGGCGCGCGACGTCCCAAGCTCCTTGGCCACCTCGTACCCGGTCATGGACCTGACGGTGTGCAGGAGCAGGACGTAGGCGCGCGCCTCCACTTCCGTAAAGCCGAGCCCGCGCAGATCCTGGACCACATCCAAGATCTCCATCTTGGGCACGCCCCGCACCATCCCTTCGCGATCCCGGTGAGCGTCGTGTCGGGACTGGTCCATGAAAAACGACGACTCAGCGGCCCATAAGCCGCAGCACCTCGAGGCGCTCTTCGCCACTCTTGGCCAACCGTCCGCGAGCCGCCATAGTCGTGGTGCGGGATCCCGGCTTGTGGACGCCCCGCATCACCATGCACAGGTGTTCCGCCTCGACCACGACCAGCGTCCCGACCGCCTGGAGCCTGGCATCGACGGCATCGGCAATCAAGTCGGTCAGGCGCTCTTGAACCTGGGGGCGGCGTGCATACCCCTCCACGAGCCGCGCCAGTTTGGACAGGCCTGTGACCTCGCGGCCGTTGGGCACGTACGCGACGTCGGCCTTGCCGAAGAAGGGCAGGAGATGGTGTTCGCAGATGGAGTAAAAAGTAATGTCCCGTACCAGCACGACGCCGTCGTACGACTCCTCGAAGGTCGTATCGAGGACCGCGGCCGGGTCGGCGTGTAAGCCGGAAAACAATTCCTCATACATGCGGGCCACCCGGGCCGGCGTGTCTCTCAGTCCATCACGATCCGGATCTTCGCCGATTCCGCGCAGCATCATTTGGACAGCCTGCGCAATCAACTCAACATCAATGGGGCCCTGGCGGTGACGCCCATCGTTGACCCTGGCCCTGTCCGCCGGCTCATTACCAAGACGCAGGGGCTCTACCGCCGTGCGCATTATTACCGGGCTCCTTTCGCGATCCGTCATAGTAGTATCTCTAAGAACTACTACCGTGACAAGATCTGCATCGGAGCCGAGGGCCACGAGAAAGCGCCCGGAGAACGCCCGCATCCCGTGTGCCGCGCCGGTCTGCGGTCAGCGGGTAGCCGGTCGTCCCGCGCCGCGGCCCGCGCTAGCGCTCAATCGGCGTTCGAAACCCGATGGCGAGGCGATTCCAGGCGTTGATAACGATGATGGTCATCGTGAGATGGACCAAGTCCTCTTCGGTAAAGTGCTGGCGGACACATTCGTACACGGTATCGGGCACATGCCCGTCGTGGACCAGGGTGATGGCCTCTGTCCACTTGAGAGCAGCCCGTTCCCGTTCGGAATAGAACGGGGCCTCTTCCCAGGCCGACAGGCCATATAGGCGTTCTTCCTGTTCACCGGCCTCCCGGGCCAGTCGTGTGTGGAGCTCCAGTCAGTACGCGCATCCATTAATCTGCGACGCCCGGACATCCACAAGCTGGATGAGCGACGGTTCGAGGCCGCTCGTGTTGACGTGCCGCTGTATGGCCGACATCGCCGTGAGAGCCGCCGGAGATACCCTCGGCCAGTCGATCCGTGGGGCCATGAGAATGCTCCTCCTCGTTTAGTTCGGTTCAGTCGCTTGCCGGTTCAGTGGCGTTCCTCCCGAACTCCCTTCAGCCGAGCGGGCGGGAAACGCCGCTCACGGCGGCGGTGCGTCCGTTTCTCGCCGCGCCGCGTCTTCCAGGAAGCTTGCCAGAACCGGAACGTGACTGATTTCCAGGGCTCGCGTGGTGGTCAGCAGCACCACCGGCCGAGAGCGCACAAGCTCCAGGAGATGCTGCATGGGCGGCTCATCCTGTCTGGCGCTAAGCTCGGCCCGGTAGCGGGCGACAAACTCCTGATGGCGAGCCGCATCATGCCCGTACCACAGACGGAGTTCGGTGCTTGGGGCAGATTCCTTGATCCACTCGTCAAAGGGAGCCCCCACGCGCCGAATCCCGCGGGGCCACAGCCGGTCGACGAGGACCCGATAGTATCCGTCTGGCGGCGACCAGAGCCGCGCCCCTTTTAGTGCGAACGGCAAACGCTGCCCCTGCCTTTCCCGCGGCCACGCCGACGGCCGCAGCGTATCCGAAACGGCCGGCGCGCGGTCGCCGCCACGACCAAGGCCTGTTTGGAGCCGAATCCCGAGATCTCGATCATCGGGGACCGTGCCAGATGGAGAATCGCTACCGCCTCGCGGCCAACCCGCCGTCTCAAGTTTAATCTGTCGAGCCGCCTCGATTGTGACAACACCCACGACGCGGGTCTCTTTCCTTCCCCCTAAGGAGTCTAGAACCGGGGCCGCGAGCAAGGCACCCGGCCGCGGCCGAAGCCCGTCGATGGTGGCCGGGCGCCTCGCCGGCGATCCCTCGGTTACGTCGGACCATGGTGCGACCGGGGTCGCACCAACGCTGGACAGCTGTGCGAAACGAGGGTCGGAACGCCGGTGGGCGTCCGCCGGTCACCGGCCACGCCCGGCGTCCTTATTCCCGCGGGATCAACCGGCGTGGATAAATTCCTCGTAGCGCTCCTCCAGCCGGGCGGGATCAGGCCGTGCGGTGCGGGACACGGGGAGGGCGAGGCGCACCCCGTTCATCGCCTGCAGGCCGTGGCGCAGCATGGGCCCGTCCACGGCCGCCTGGATGTCCGCTCGCACGACCACCATGCTGTCAGGCCGGATGCCGAGGAGATTCTGGTCAAAGGCGGCATGGTGAATCTTGCACAGGGCAAGCCCGTTGGGAACGTCGGGAGTCCCCCGAGGGTGGCCGTCGGGCAGGATGTGGGCGGCGTCCAGGAGGGACAGATATCGGAGCCGGCAGATGGCGCACTGGCCATCATAGGCGTGAAGCACCTGAGCGCGGAACAGCGGCTGATGCAGGCGGGCCCGCGTCTGCCGCTCGACGTAGGCCCGCTGGATGCTGTCGGTGATGGGCCCGACCGGGATCAGGCTCTGGGCGGCGTCCAACGCCAGGACAAACTGGTGCTGGTCCGCCTCTTCATCCACGATCCAGACCGGAAAGATCGGCACATACGCGCCGACGACGGCACCGACGAACCAGATAAGAGGCAGTCGGTCGTCCATCGCCGCACGGAGAGCCGCGTTGTCCGGGTGCCTCGGGTCGAGGCCCCGATATTTGTAGCGTACGCGCCCGTCAGGGCCGGTGGCGTCATCATAGGGCGGCCGCTGCCCGGGGGGCGTGAAGGTCGTGCGGATGGAGAGCGCCGCCGACATCTGAATGGGTTTCCGGATGCCCCGCTGGCGGTCCAGCAGGGGAATTCGCACACCGCGCACGACAAAGCCTTCAAGCTCTTCTCGCCGAAACAGTTTGGATTCGGCGGGATTCATCTCATGGAGCCACGCCATGGCCGCGTCACGCACGTACCGATCCCAAGCGATATCTTGCATCGCAACACGCTCGCCTGTCTGCGCCATCGGAGTTGGAAAGCATCCCGTCTGCACCTAGGGCGTCCTTAAGAGTCAGTGTACTGCCGCTTGCGCGGCGCACACGCGTCTTGGCAACTATTTTGACGAACCGTGTCACACGAGTCGGGCATGGACCGGGTCAGGGGCGCACGTGGGAGGGCGAGGGGAAGGATTTAACCACGACCGGGTCCGTGACGCGCTTTCCAATCCCTGCGGCGCCTGGGCGCGAATGCCCTTCCGGTAGCCGTGCGAAGAGAGTCGCCGCGGACCCCGCCGACGCCATGCGCTCCCAGGGGCTGAACGCTGGCCGGGGAGCGGCCGTGGCCCCGATTCGTGCTGATCGCCGACAAAGGGGCCTGCCCGCACCATCTTTCCCAGAATGGTCCCGAAGTGCATTTCTCCGGCTCTTGGGGGCGTGGCGACTCTCCGTTCCAGCCGCCAGGCTCGCTCCCGCCACTGATTCCTGATCCGAGCGCGTCAAACGCGCCGGGCCTCCACGTACTCGACGCCCCCCGCTACCGTGAGGTCGTCCGGGGATGCCTGGGCAAACACGGCGCGGAGCCGGGTCCTGACCCCTTCCCAGGCTAACCGGCGGACGTCGGCCGGGAGGCCGCGGGAGAGGAGGCTCAAATGTCCGCCCTGGACCAGGAACCGCCAGGCGACCTCGGGGTCGTAAAACGTGAGCGCGGCGTCATGGACCAGCACCCGCGTGACGCGAAGCCCGTGGGTCTCGCACAGGGAGGGGATCTCCCCCTGCCTGTGCCCCGAAATGCCGAACGGGAGTTGATGTTCCGAGAGCACATCGCGCAGAGGAGTCAGGATGTCGTGCCAAGCCGGCGGCCATCGCCCGTCCACCACGACGTCGAGAGCGATGCGGCCGCCGGGGCGCGTGACCCGCCTAAGCTCACACACGGCCTCGGTCGCGCGGCATAGGTGGAGAAACCACGCGCCGAGAGTGAGGTCAACGCGTGCAGAGGCGAGCGGCAGACGCTCGGCCGGTGCAACCAGAAAGCGCACCCAGGTGCCTTGTGCCCCCAGGCGGCGGCGTGCTCTGTGCATCTGAAGCTCGGATGGGTCGGTAAGGAGCAGCGCCCCCTCGCGTCCCACGGCGTCTTGGAGGCCGCCCTCCACGGCCAGACGGCCGGCTCCCGCCCCGACCTCAACGACGGCGGTTCCCGCCTGCACCCCCACCCACCCCACAAATCGGCGGGCATCCTCTTGCGCTTGGCGCATGGATTGATGGAGGACTTCGTCAAAATCCGGACCCACTTGCGACGCCAGGTGTCCCGGGTCGTCGTTCTCTTCGTCGGACGGTTCGAGCAAGGCCACCTGCCTCGTCCGGGTTACCAGGAGCGAGCCATGGAGCGTCTTTAACAGCGTGCCCTTGCGGGTGTAGAGCTCTTCCTCCGCCGACTGGAGACCTTCTTGCAGGTGTCCCGCCGCGTAGCCGGCCACGCCGCAGCTCACGGAAGGCACGACCGGCAGGGCTTCCACGGACGCCGCGTCGGTGAGGCGGTGGTGCAGGGCCGTGCTGGCGTCTTGGGCCCACGTGGGATCGGTGCCGGGCGCCCAGGCCAGGAATTCATCGCCGCCATAGCGCACGACGTAGCCATCGCCAGGGGTCGAGTGGCTCAGTTCCCGACTCACGACCGCCAGCAGCCGATCGCCTTCCGGATGCCCGTAGAGGTCATTCACCATCTTGAACTCGTCGACGTCCAGAAGAAGAATCGTGCCGGCCTGACGGTTCCAGATCGACTGGTGCCGGGCCAGGAAGAGGCGGTTTGGCAAGTGCGTCACGGGGTCGGTAAGGGACCACAGCGGCGGCTCCGTTACGACCGTCTCACCGCGGTCGTACAGCACGGCGATGAGAGTCAAGGTCTGGCCCGCATACGGAAAGGACGTCCCCACCAGATATCCGGATCGCGTGGTGCCATCCGGCAGCACGAAGCGGCACGTGATGCGCCCCCCACGTTCCAGATCGGCCAGAAGAGCGGGCCAGGATGACCACGGCCGCAATTGGTCCCGCTCCACCCGGGCGGCCCCCAGGACCCCGAGCACCGGGGAGCCGACTCCACCCCGAACATCGCCCCCGGTCAGGGAGATCGCCTCGGCGTTGGCCTCCAGTACGTGGCCACTGGCGTCTACGATGAAGAAAGGCAGTGGAATGGCGGCGAACAATCGCGCCAGGAGCCCGTTGTCCGGGGAGGCAGTCTCACTGGGGGACGGCATATGCACGATCCTTTCTGCCCATCATCTGCTGAGACGTCACAGATCGAGGACGCCGAACAGGTTCTGCGGATCGCCGTCTCCCGGTTGGATTCTGTAAGCTTCCACTCTCAGAAATTCGTCGGCCACGACCGGATCGAACTGGGTGCCACGGCATCGGCGAACCTCCTCGCAGGCCTCGCTCACCGACATCGCCGCATGGTAGGGGCGCGTTGACGTCATGGCGTCAAACGCATCCGCCACCGACACGATTCGGGACAGGAACGGCACCGCGGCTCCACGAAGCCCCTTCGGGTAGCCGCCGCCATCCCAGCGCTCATGATGGGCGGCCACGATGGGCGCGATCACCTCGAGGCCGGGTGTGTTGAAGCAGATGCGCTCGCCAATGGCCGCGTGGGTCTTGACGATGCGGTACTCCTCGGCGGTCAGGGGCCCAGGTTTTAGCAAGATGGCGTCGCGGATGCCGACCTTGCCGACGTCATGAAGCAGGCCCGCCAGGAACACATCTCGACGATGCGCCGGACCGACGCCCATCGCCTCCGCGGTGCGCAAGGCGGAGGCGGCCACACGGCCCGAATGCTGGTGGGTGTATGGATCGCGCGCCTCGAGCGCACTCGTGAGCGTGATGGCCAGCGCGAACACGGTGCTGGTCTGGCGGACAAGCCGGTGGGTGCGAAGCGCCGATCGGACCCGCGGCACCAGCTCCTCACGGTCAACGGGCTTGGTCAGGAAGTCGTCGGCGCCGGCCTCGAGCCCCTGCACGCGGGCTGTCCGGTCTCCATAGGCGGTGACCAGGATCACGGGGAGAAGCCCGGTGGATGGGTCGGCCTTCAGTGCGCGACACACGCTGAGCCCGTCCACGCCGGGCATCCTGACATCCAGCAGGACCGTCCCCACATCCCCTTCGCGGCATCGCTGGAGGCACTCGGCACCGTCAGATGCCAGCGTGACGGTATAGCCTTCTTCAGTCAGGACATCGGCCAGCAATTCCCGATTCTTCTCGTCATCATCGACCACCAACACCTGGGCCATCGTCTAGATGCTCCCTTCCGTCTGCTCGGGGGCCGCGTCTGCCATCATGGCCGCGAGCGCTGAGATGCGATAGGGCTTCGTCAGCACGCTGTCGGCGCCACCTGTGATGGCGGCCGACCGCACCGAGTCCCGGGCGTCGGCGGTGACAATCACGACATACGGCCGCGGACTCATTGTCTGAAGCTGTCGGAGGACAACATCCCCCGTGGCCCCTTTGAGGTGCCAGTCCAAGAGCACCACATCTGGGCACCACACGTTGAGCGCGTCGAGCGCCTCGCCGACCGATGACGCCTCACGAACCAGGAAACCGGCTGTGGCCAGCACCTCGGCGGCCAGTTCACGGCCCATGCGATTGTCGTCCACCAAAAGGGCGGTGCGCATTTTATCAGCCACGCGATGCCACCTCCTCGCCTGCCTCATCAGACAGAACCCGCGTGACGGCACGCGAGAGTTCTTCGGGCCTGACAGGCTTTACGAGCCAGGCATCGACCTCGCCGGGAACGGTGTGTCGCCCGCGGTCCAGAATAGTCATCACGACGACTCGGGGGCGCGGCCGCATCTCCTCAAGGGATGCGAAGAGGCCGTCGCCGGACTCACCGTCCAGGATGATGTCCAGCACGATCACCCGCGGAGCCTGAAGCTCCATCGCTTCCCGCGCGGCAGCCAGGGTGGCCGCCGTGCGCACCTCGTATCCAGCATCGGCCAGCGTGTGCACGCTGAGCTCCCGGACCAGCCGGTCATCGTCAATGACCAGCACCGGAATGCGCCCGGACGGCAACCCCGTCGAGGACGCCGGCAGACGGTCCGCGGCCGGCGGCTCGTGGGCCTTCGGAAACCAGACGGTGAAGACACTGCCGAATCCCGGCGAGCTCTCAGCCCGGACTCCTCCCCCCATCGCCTGCATCAGGCGCCGCACCAGGGGAAGTCCGAGGCCGGTTCCCTCGTAGGTCCGGTCAGTCCCCTGCGACACCTGGGTAAATTCGTCGAAGATACCGGCGAGGTCGGCGGCGTCGATGCCGATCCCGGTATCTGCCACCGACACTTCGATGACGGCGTCACGAGGCTCGGCACGCACGGCAACGCGCCCGCCCACCGATGTGAACTTGACCGCGTTGGACAGCAAGTTCACGAGGACCTGCCGCGCCCGCAGCTCGTCGGCCCAGATGAAGGCATCTGGGGGGACTTCGTCATGGAGCGCGACTCCCCCCGACCCGGCCTGGGGGCCGACCAGCAGGAGGGCTCCCTGGACAACCCGCGAGAGGCGGACGGCGGCGGGTCGGATGTCGAGTCGGGCGGCGTCCGCCTTGGCGATGTCCAGTACGTCGTTCACGATCTGGAGGAGGTGCTGCCCGCTCTCTAAAATATTGGCGGTATAGCGCTCCTGACGGTCTGTGAGGGCGCCGGCCCGGCGCTCCAGCAACAGGTCCGAGAAGCCGATGATGGCGTTCAGGGGCGTGCGCAGCTCATGGCTCATGCCAGACAGGAAATCGCTTTTGGCGAGACTGGCGGCGCGCAGATCCCGGTTGGCCTCTCGCAGGCGGCGGCTCATGTCAAGCTCCCGAGAGAGGGTCCGTGCGCTCTGGATGCGGGCCCCCGTGTACGTCCCGAGGGCCGCCAGGAGGTCACTGTCGTCTTGCAGAAAGAGTCCGTGCACCGGCGTGAACAGGCGCATGACGCACTGTGTCTCTCCGCCTGCCTGCACGGGCACTGTGACCACGCGCCGGATAGCCCGGAGGTTGGTGATGCCGGGGCCCGCCACCCGCGAGAGGCTCGCCCTGTCCACCTGGGCGATCCGGGAGGCGCCTTCGTGCCAGGCTTCCTCCAATAGGTCGTCGGCCGCGACGTCAAATGTGAGCGGGTCGCCGTCTGGGGTCTCAACGGACAAGCCCACGGCCACGTCGCGATGGTATCGCGGGCGGTCGGGGTCGCGCCAGAGAACTCCGCCAGCGACGCCCCCGACGATCTTGATCGCGAGCCGGATTAATTCGTTCTCCAGCGCGGTCTCCGTCTGGATGTCGGCGCTGTTCAGCCGTTGGTAGAACCTGTACAGGACCGGCATCTCCCAGGCGTGGCGGAGCCAGCGGGGGGGAGCGGCCGCCGTCAGGTAGGCCAGCGCCAACGTTGCCGAGACAGCCCCGGTCAACGTCGTGCCGACGTGGACGTGCGCAATCACGCGAGCCGCGACCAGGAGAAGGACGCCCGTTACGCCCCACGACGCCGCGCTCAAGAGAGCGGCCCGGTGGCGTGTCGCGCCGACGCTCTTCACGGCCGCCGCCGCGAGGCGTTTTGCCCCGTAAGCTTCGATACATATCAAGAGGAACACGAGCGCCGTCTCGGCCAGTCTTCCTGCCCGCGGTGCCAAAAAAGGCATGGAAAGGTCCAGCAGGATAAGAACAGCGGTGACGAGGCCGATGGCTGTCATTAGCCAGCGGGACACAGGCTGCAAGACGCTTACGAGGCGCAGCAGCAGGTAAGGCTGAAACGACAGGGCGGCCATCGCCACACCGGTCAGCACCGTCGACCAGGGGAGGGGAAGAAGGTAGGTGAGCGTGCTGAGGCCGCTCACGGCCAGTGCTCCCAGGACCGGAGCGAGATATCTCTGCACCATGCGTGCCTGCGGCCGCGGCCAGAGGCTTGCCACGAAAGCGACCACAAGGATCGCTTCCGCGATCGTACCAAGATTCATGGGACCCCCTGGGCAACAACTTCGCCAATGGCGCACCGGGCTGCCGGCGAGGTCAAGGGCCTGGATAGCACATGCTTCGGAACACCGCCATTAAGTCCTTCTTATTGCGGCCCATATTCCCGTACGGTGTCGAAAGATGGCATATTGAGGCATCTCATTCAGGCAAAGTCAGATTTACGGCTACAGCCTTTCAATGCCCTTCCGATCGCGGGCATTCTACCGACAACACCCGAACCACCAGTACGGAGCGGCTGGCCGAGGATTGGAGGAGAGGTTGTCGGCCGTGAAGTAACGGCCCCCCGCCAACGCGTCTAGGACGAGGCAGAGATTCTGACGCATAGGCTGGGTGGTCGGGTGGGGGTCCACCATCACGGAGGCCCTCTCCCCCCAATTGAATGGGGAATATCGTCTCGCGGCGATGCACGCGGAGAGGCGAAGGAAACTGCCTCGGCTGACCCGAATTGATGGCGGATGCATACCTTTCGCACCGACGAGGCGCCGAGACGGGAGGTTCGCCCAGCCCTCCTCATCCTGACGGTGGTGATGGGCTCGATTCTTGTGCCCCTGAACTCCAGCATGATTGCGGTGGACCTGCCGGACATCGCGAGGAGTCTGGGACACGGGCTTGCGGCGACCGTGTGGGTCGTGTCCGTCTATCTTATCGTCATGGCGGTGGTGCAGCCCATCGCGGGCCGCACCGGGGACCTTTACGGCCACCGACGCATCTTTCTGGCGGGACTCGGTCTCTTTCTGGTGGGCTCGCTTCTCGCGGCCACGTCCCAGAACCTCTCGGAGCTCATCCTCTACCGCGCTGTCCAGGCTCTTGGCGGCGGCATGGCGGGACCAAACGGGACGGCGATTCTGCGGCGCCAGCTGGCCGAGAAGCTGCCCCGCGTACTTGGAACCGTGGGAATGGTGATGGGCGCCGGGGCGGCGGCCGGACCCCTTATCGGTGCCGTTCTGGTCGTCGCCTTCGGTTGGTCCGGTATTTTCTGGATCAACGTGCCGATCCTGGCCGTCGCCATCGTCATGGCCGTGCTGGTACTGCCGCGGAGCGACGCCATGCCCGCGGCGCGGCCGGATGTGACGGGCTCGATGCTGCTGGCCGGCCTGCTGGTCCTATTGACGGTCGGCATCCGGAGCCATCCGAGCCTCCTTGCGGGCGCAGCCGTGCTCTTGGCCGCGTTTGTCTGGTGGGAGAGAAGGCGGCCCACGCCGCTGATTGATGTCAGTCTCTTTCGGAGCGCGCCGTTTCGCGCCTCGAACTTCGCAGTCGCGCTTCAAAACTTCCTGATGTACAGCGTCCTCCTTACGACGCCGGTTTTGGTGGCGCGCCAGCACGAGCCGATTGCCCTCTCGGGCTTCTATCTCTTGCTGTTCTCCCTGACAGGTTCGGTCTTTTCCTTTGTCGGCGGCCGCCTGTCGGAGAGGTTTTCGCGCCGGGCGCTGGTCAGCGCGGCGTTTCTCATCAGCCTGGTCACGCTGTGTGGCCTGACGCTGGTGCTGCCACTTCACAACAGCTACTTGAATGCCATCTGGATGATTGTGGCCGGCGTGGGATCAGGGATTGGCGGGGTGTCGATCCAGGCCACCACGCTGCAGTCGGTGGATCGGAGCCGGGCGGGCATGGCGGCCGGCATCTACTCCACCTTTCGCTATCTCGGAAGCACGCTCGCGGCGGCCGTGCTGGCTTCCCTGCCCGGCCTCCCGGTCTTGTTTCTCGTCATCCTCGTCGCGGCGGCCGTCATTGGTCTCGTCGCAGCGCAGGGGTTTCGGGGATTTCTGCCGATGACCGATTCCCCGCCGGCGCCGGGTGCCGGCGTCTGAAGGAATCAGATGATTCCGCGCGAATAAATGCCGGAATCATGCCGCACCGCCAATAATGCCGGACAATTATGGGTGGGAACGCCGGACCGATATGAGGACAGCGTTAAAGGAGGTGTGAAGTGGTGGCCGAGCAGCCCCCCGGCACTCCGATTCCGGAACGTGAGGACTTTCCGGTCATCTGGGCCCATCCGGCCGATGCGTTCTTGCACTGGACGCGGGACACGGAGCACGTAGCGGGTCCGTCCGCTCCCATAATGGCATCGCTGCCCTGGGTTCACGATGGGATTCGCCACGGATACGCATACTGGGAGGTTCCCCTGGCCGACGTCCGCCGACACCGCTTCAATACCTTTGAGTTTTCGGCCGAGGTGCCGCTTGTGCTGGGAGAGGAAGAGCTCCGTGCCCGGGCGGCGCGGGCGCAGCAGAAGCTCGATGCCCTATGCGCGGATGTCGAGGCCCACTTCCAGCGGCTGTGGTGGCCGCGCATCGAGGGGTCCCTGCAGACGCTTGAAGGGCTTCCACCCGCGGGCGCCACGGATGCGGAGCTCGCCGAGGCTTTCGACCGGGCGGATGCGGCCGGGCGGACCCTGTGGGAGGTGCACTTTGAGCTGGTGTTTGGCTGCAGCTACGTCCAGGGTGAACTCGACCGCTTTTGTCGGGACCTTTTTGGGCCGGAGACGGAGTTCGGCACGCGCCTGTTCACGGCCGGGGGTCACAGCTGGAGCGTTGCGGACGGAGAGGCGCTGGTAGATCTGGCCGCGTTCGTCGCAGCGCACCCGGACCTGGCGCGGGTCGTAGCGGCGGGGTCGTGGGCAGACGTGGACGCCTCCCTCTCGAAAGTGCCGGGGGGTGCCGAATTCCGCGATCGGTTTGTCCACTTCATAAAGGTTCACGGACAGAAACTGGTAGGGGCATTTACAGATCCTACCTGGGACGAAGAACCGACACTCCCTCTTCAAAACCTCCGGGGCATTCTGGACCGGGGCGGGGGAATCGCACGCGCGCAGCGCCTGGACGTGGTGGCCGCACGCGACGCTCGCCTGCGGGAGGTGCGGACCCGTCTGCAGGGCTACCCGCGGATGGTGCAGGAAGAGTTTGACACCCTGCTGCGAAATGCCGCATTCGCAAGCCGCCTCATGGAAGACCACAATTTCTACATCGACCAGAAGGCTCCGTATCATTTCCGGCGCATCGTGATGGAGTTTGCGAGGCGGCTTGCGGCCCGCGGCATCCTCGACCAGGTCCAGGATGTGGAGCTGCTGGAAACCGGAGAGCTTGTCCCCGCGCTTCGGGGTGAGATGGACGGTCTGAAGGAACGAGTCTTCGAACGGCGGGCCGAAATGGAACGGTGGCGCGATTTCGAGGCCCCCACAGAGCTTGGAACCGTCGGGGCGCCACCTCCCGCGCATCCCCTGTTCGATGGGGAGGACGCTTCACTGCCACCCACGGCCGGTCCTGACGATCCAGGGCTTTTCCGGGGCCTTCCCGCCTCGCATGGCCGGGTGACCGGGGTGGCGCGCGTCCTGCGCACGATCGCGGAGGCACCGGCCCTGCAGGCGGGTGAGATTCTGGTCACCGGGACCACCAATCCCAGCTGGGCCACCTGGTTTCCGATGCTGGGGGGACTCGTGACCGAGGCCGGCGGGGCCCTCAGTCATGCGGCCGTGGTGGCGCGCGAATTTGGCATACCCGCCGTGCTGGCGGTGCCGGCCGCGACCCGGCGGATCATCACCGGGATGCGCCTCGAGCTCGACGGGGACGCCGGGACGGTCCGGGTGCTGGGCGAGGGGTCGTCCGGCGACCGCTCGCTGTGAGCGTGACAAGCGGCTCGCCGAGACCTTCGTGATGGGTCATCCGGACCAGGGAGAGTTGAGAGACGCCGATTTCATGGGCCGCGCGTGTCTCTCTTGATACGGGACGTCTCCAGCCTGGGCGATAGGGAGCCGGTCAATGATATTCGATGCGGGGGTCAATAAGACTATAGCTGATATCGGCGAGCCAGTTGGCGCCCACCGTCACCAGCGCCAGGACCATGGCCACGCTGGTGGCCGTGGTAAAAAACAGGCCGTTTACGCTGTTGATGAGGAGCCGGCCGGCACCCGGCAGATAGAAGATGACCTCGACGGCAATCACCGTGTTGAGCGCGTTCGGCAAAGAGAGGCCGGCCAGCGCGATGAGCGGCAGGACGGCGTTTCGCAATACGTGCCGGTACAGGATGCGTCGCTCGGGAAGTCCCTTCGCACGCGCCGTCCGTACGTACTCGGATCGGAGCGCCTCTTCCAGCGCGGACCTGAACTGCCGTGACCAGTACCCGACCGTCGTGAGGGCGATGGTGGCCACGGGCAGTGTCTCAAACCGTGCCCACCACCAGAACCCCATCTGGTCGGGAAGCGGAGGGCCGGGCGGCGGAAGCCAGAGAAAGTTCAGAGTGAAGATCCACACCAGGATGATGGCGAGCCAGAATCCCGGCACGGCCGACATGATGTAGGTGGCGGCGGTGAGCGCTTTCTCACCCCGCGAGCCAGGGCGCTGCACCTGATAGAGGGCGACCCAGGCGCCGAGGAGGAGAGAGAAGCCCATGCCCAGTCCCAGGAGTTCCAGGGTGACGGGCAGATTGCCAAGCAGGATGCGCGTTCCGGCGCCGTGGGGGCGCGTGAAGGTTGAGAGCCAGTGCGCGTACTGAACCGGGACCGGGAGATTAAGTCCCATCGCCCGGTTGAGCGCCGCGATATTGGCGGGAGTGTCGTGCCGGATGCCCAGAATGGCCGCGGCGGGAGTGGCCGCGTCTAAGTGCAGCAGACCGAACACGGCCAGCGAGATGGCCATCAGAGACAGGAGGGCAATGGCCGTGCGCGAGGCGATATAGCGCATCATCAGCGCACACGCTCCCCGGTTCTGACTTCGAGGGCGCGGTGGAGGCCGTCCGCGGTCAAGTTCACGCCTATCTGCAGGAGCACGAACGCGACCCCGGGAGGGATGACAAGCCACCACGCCCCGCTCTGAATGGATCCGAAACTGTTTGCAATCATATTGGCCCAGTTGGGGAGCGGTGGGGGAAGGCCAAAGGCGAGGAAGGAGACGGTGGCCAGAACCAGCACGCCCTGATTGGCCTGCTGGCTGGCGGCCGTCAGCAAGGTGCCGCGGATGTTCGGCAGCACGTGCCGGAAATAAATGCGCGGCCCCGACGCCCCCTGGGCGCGGGCCGCCTCGACGTAGTCTCGAGCGCCCGCCTCCAGGGCCGCTGCCCGCACCATGCGCGCAACCGACGGCCATCCGGTGCCGCCGATGACGATGACGAACGTGAGCACGTTCGGGACCAGCAGGACCTCGAACAGGAGGAGCGGCACCACCTGGGGGATGTTGAGCACGGTGTCAGAGAACCACATGAGCAGGGAGGGAGCGGTCCCCTCGCCCAGGGCCCCGACCAGACCGACAACGATGCCGACGCCGACGGCTATTATGGCCGAGAAGCATCCGATAAGAAGGAAGGCCTGGCCGCCCAGCATCAGCCGCGCCAGCTCATTGCGGCCGAGGACGTCACTTCCGAGCGGGCGTCCGCGACCCGGGCCGGCGAGTGACAGGTTGGCATTGATGGCATACGGGCTCTGGTGATAGAGGTGGGGACCTAAAAAGGCAAAGCCGACCAGGCCGGCAAGCAAGACCGTGCCCAGCCAGAAACCATGTTCGTGCAGGAGCCGGCGGGCCGTGCGGCCGCGGGCGGCACTCTCGCGGGCTTCGGCGCGTTCCTGGGCGTCTGTCAGGCCAACCCCTCCCCTGCTCTCCCTCCTTCTCGACTCGAATGGTGATCCTCCTCCCGGCATGCGAGTCTCTCGATGTCCGGCGTCTTTGGCGTCGCTCCGGGAAGGACCGCTCGCGGCTCCATCCTTCATGTCCCGGTGGGCGTCGGCGTTCATGTCTCGACAGTCGGCCCCCTCGAAACCCGACTTCCGCCCGTTGGTGCTGCCAGCTGCCCCCGGTAGCGTCAGACGAATAAGCGGGGTGATGGGGATTACGCGGCGGGTGCTTCTTCTGCTTTGGGGGGCGAGCACGCTTCTCACGTTCGGACTCGTGGTCCTCGGTGGGTTCGTGACTTCGACCGACTCCGGGTTCGGGTGTGGAGCGAACTGGCCCGACTGCCGCGGCCAGTGGCTCCCTCCGGGCACGTTTCACGGGGATGTGGAGTGGAGTCACCGGGTCGTGGCCGGCGTCGTGTCGGTGTTGGTGGTGGCCGCCGTCTACGCGACCTTACGGTACTCCAGGAACAAGTGGGCGCGAAGACTGTCCTGGCTCGCCGTTTTCCTCCTTCTCGCCCAGGTGGCCCTCGGAGCGGCCATCGTGCTGAACGGGATTCCGGCGGGGGTGGTGGCCGTTCATGACGGTGTGGCCACGGCGTTTCTCGCCACCCTGATGGTGGAGGCTCTCCTGGCCGGACGGGACGGCGCGCGGCTTCTCGAGAGGGCAGGGGTGCCGATTCTCTGGGCGGCGGCCGGAGTTGCCTGGGTTACTGTGATGATGGGAAGCTACCTCGCGCATCTCGACCTGCCGGTGCCGGCGCTGTGGGCAGGCGTGCGGATCCTTGGCATCGCCGAGGGGAGCTACGCCGGACTCTGGCACTGGCTTCTGGGGGCTCTTCTGATAGGACTGGCGGTGGCGGCATTTCTTGGCCGTCGGCGCCTTCCGGCCGGTACGGCTCCGTACCTGGTGGCAGGCTTTTTGACGGTGGTGGTGCAGGCACTGCTCGGGATGCTGCTGGTGGCCAGCCATCTCGCGGAGGCCGTGCTGGCCATTCACGAGGCGGTCGGCGTGGCCGCAACCGTTCTTCTGACCGCCGCGGCCGTGCGTGCGACCAACCAGACGGAGGGCAGTCCCTAGAGAGCGCCTCAGTGCGGCGGCTCGGAGCATTGTTGTTCTGCGCCGCCCAAATTGCGAGCCGGTCAGGCTGCCCTGCCAGCCCCAGAGGGCCATGGCGCCCGCCGCAAGGCGATGCCCCGCACCCTGCGGACAAAGTTTTTGCGGGAGGGGCGGGGCGTCGCGCTTGAAGACGCCCGAGGGGATCTGCCAAGACGAGCGTGCCGCGCCTCTCGTCTTGACTTTCGGCCTCAGGCCGCGCGGGAGGATAGGGACCGGGACCTTAGGAGAGCTGGGCCCGCTCGGGAGATCGTCTGACTCGCCGAGGTTGCAGGCGAGGCGGGGACCGCATCGTTCCGGAGCGCGATGGGGTGAACGTCATGGCCCGATCCCCTGGAGTCGGCGGCAATCCGGTACAGGATTGGCTTCCCCGTCTTGCGAGCCCTGTCGGCTAACCGGTGCGGTGCTCACTCGCTGGTGCCGCCCACGAAGCAGAAACCGGAGCTGGAAGCGAAAAGCGCGGCTTTGAGCTCGGCGGTCGTCTATACGAAGGCGCTGGGGCCCCCGGTGAAGGCGGATACGTCGCCGGACCGGCAGGGAGAGCCGGGACGGTCTGGCCCGGCCGACCCTCGTGGCCCACCCATATGGCGAGACACGCCGTTCACGGTCGTTCCGGACGGTGGCATCACGGTCACGGCGGAGACGCTCTTGGAAACCGACGTGTCGCGGGCTCTCGTCACATCGGGATCAGATGCCGGAGAGGCCGCGCTGCCAGGACGCGTGGTCCCTTGGCCGATCCGATGGGTCTGTGTGGGCTGGAGGGTTTGGCCGCCGCGGCAACGGGTGCATGGAAGTTCGGCCGCTCACCGACATGACATTTCCGAGCGATGGCCGACGGCGTAAACGGTCAGACGCGGGGAGCGGACGCTAAGCCTGCACCTCAACCAGGTTGGCGCGCCGGGTGTCGATATACGTATTACAGGTCATGCCGCACGCCTCCTTGAATCGACGGGCCAGATAGCACTTCGACACCGGGATGGCGTCGGCGACATTGGCCAGGCTCAGGCCGGGCTCGCCAATGTGGGCGTCGATATACTCCATCGCCCGCCGTACCACGGCCGGGACATCGCCTGCCGACTCTTCCAAAACCAGGGTTCCCACCCACCGGTAGGCCGTGCCCGCCACTTCCACGGTGAGGGTCGCCGGCACGACGGATGGCGCGGCGGTGGCACGATGCATTGATGCGAACCTCCCCGTTGCGCAATCGGAGCTGTCAACCTGTCGGGTTGGCCGCGGACAGGCGAACCTCCTCTTTTCGAGAAGCACTTTTACAGCGCAGCATGGGTTGGCCGCGGTTGGGGGAGTCTTTGGGGATGCCATAGAAAAGCGCCCCTCGCCGGACAGGAAAAATCCATAAGCGGGGAACGCTTTTCGGAGAAGGCCGAGGCCATCCTGGCCGGTTCCAGCTGCCGGCCTAGCCGGCCGCGGCCGCCTCCTCCTCGCCCGGCTCCCGGGCGGCCTTCTCGAGACGGGAGGCAACGCCCCACGGGAGGAACAATCCCACCGAGACGACGGCCACAAGAATGCTTCCCCAGGCAAAGGGGATGATAGACAGCCGGCCCACACTTCCCACGTAGGTCATGGCGGTGATGAAAAGAATCCACACCAGGTACCAGACCGCGTTTTTGAAATGGTCACCCACCCGGTAGTACAGGCCGAATCCCAGGCTCAGTACGGCCAGGATGGCGACAGCGTAGGGAACCGACGGCCAGCCGCTCCAATACGCAATGAGCGCCGCCGCCGCAAACGCCAGGACCGAGATGACACCGTTCGTACGCACGCGCCCCTGATGGCCCTGGCGCGCGAGCGCCATGACCGCCACCGGGTTCACGGCAAAGCCGATGTAACCGGCCACCACGGCATCGCTTATCAGTTGATAGATGCTGGGCAGCGGAGCCGCGATGTAGGCAACGATGATGCCGACCACCGTGAACACGATGAGGGCCGGCCCGGGAATCCGATAGCGTTCGGAGATGGCGCGCACCTTCTGACTCAGGACCCCGCTCCGACCCATCGCGAACATGACCCGGCTGCCGCCGCCCTGGTAGATGTACCCGGTGACGAACGGTCCCAGAATGGCAATGATCACGGTCAGGATGATGAGCCAGCCGACATGGATCTTGCCGGCCAGAGCCAGGAATGGATTGCCGGGCAGGCTGGTGGCGGAGGCCCACGCGCCGGTCTTGATGCCGAAGGCCGACCAGCGCACCGACACCACAAATGCGACGGCGAACAGCACGTATACGATGGTCTGCCCGATAACCGTGGTGACGATGCTCCTTCGGAGGATGCGCGGTTCGGTCGTCTCCTCCGCGTAGTCGGGCAGAACGCGAATTCCTCCGAACGCGAACATGGCCAGAGGAATTGCCGCGAAAATCCCGCCGACGCCGAAGGGCATGAAGCCAATGCCGTGAAGGCTCAAGTTTCCGAAGTGGCCGAGCGACAGGAATCCGACGGCGACCAGCAGATATATCAGGAGCTTGACGCCCCCGAGGAGGTTGGTGGAATTCCGGAACAGGTTGATGCCGTAGTAGTTGAACGGCAGGAAGATGAGAAGCAGGATGGCCCCGACGACGGCCCCAAGCGTCGTCGGACCGCCGCTCGCGTTCACGAGATGCGGATAGAAGTAGTTGATCCCCTCGGCGGCGGCCAGCGCCTCAATAGGAGGGATGAAGAGGTACCAGATGAGGTCGGAAAACGAGTTGACGAGGTTCGTCACCCGTCCGTGCGTGTAGAGGCTGTATCGCGAGGGACCGCCCGCTTCCGGGTACAGCGCCCCGAGGTCCGCATATGTGAGCCCTATAAAGAAGTAGAAGATGGCGCCGACGATCCAGGCCACGATAACCCCTGGACCGGCGAGAGCTGCCATGCCGGCATTCGAGAACAACACGCCGGTTCCGACCGCGCCGCCGATCCCCAGGATGACAAGGTCCCACATCCCAAGACGCCTTCGAAGTTCCACTGACCGGTCACCTCCTAGAGTGGTCCTGACATGATTTGATTTTAATCGAGATTTCTAGAGATATGTGAGAGGACGTCCGATGGCGTGTTCATCAGACGTTGAGGCGTGATTAGAGAAGTTGAGCGACCAGAGGCGAGCCCTTCGCGGCTCACGGAACACGCACGACCCGACCGAAGGCGAAACTTGTGCTCGCACGGCCGCGATGATGGGCCAGCGGAGGCGGTTTTGGCTCCCTCGGGGACCGGCTGCCTCCGGCATTGGCCGCCTGCGGACGTCAGGCAGACCAGGCGCCGGTCGGTGCCGCCTCCAACGCGGACGGGGGCGGACCGGCTGGCTCCAAAAGCCATGGAGCTCGTTTGCCCGACGCCGCGACCCGCATGGTGAGGGCGTCGATGAGAAGCGTCGCACAATCGGGCCGGCCGCTCCGTCCCGGCTTGCCCCGCTATCTTTAAAGCGTCCTTCTTACGCATCGTGGATGTGCCACTCGGCGGCGGAGCTCTGGTACGCTTTGCAGGCGACCGGTCGGTCACGGTTCGCGGGGGCCGCCCCATGATTCCGGCAGGTGTCAACACGCGAACAGAGGAGGCCCACATGGAACGGCGTCAGTTTGGACGAACAGACATGACAGTGTCAGCGCTTGGATTCGGAGGCTCGGAAATCCAATCAGACACCGACGTGGCAACCGCGGAGGCGCTGCTCACGGGAGCTCTGGACGCTGGGCTCAACGTGGTGGACACGGCCGCGTGCTACGGGCTTAGTGAAGAGCTTATCGGCACTGCCATCGGTCACCGCCGCCACGAGTACTATCTGTTTTCAAAGTGTGGACACGCCGTGGACCTTCCGACGCCCGACTGGGACCCACGGACGGTGCGCCACAGCATCGAGCGGAGCCTGACCCGACTCCGCACCGACCACCTTGACCTTATCCAGCTGCACAGCTGCAGCCGGGAGATCCTGGAGCGGGGCGACTTGATTTTGGAGCTCGAGCGGGCACGCGACGCTGGCAAAGTTCGTTACATCGGCTACAGCGGAGACAACGAGGCCGCGTCATGGGCCGTGGAGTCAGGGCGGTTTGCGTCTTTGCAGACCAGCATCAACATCGCCGACCAGGCGGTGCTGGATCACATCTTGCCGCAGGCGCACGCGGCTGGCATGGGCGTGATTGCCAAGCGGCCGGTTGCCAACGTGGCCTGGCGGGTGCCGCAGCTGCCCGAGGAGGACTACGGGTATGAGTACGGCGAGCGTCTGAAGGTGCTGGCTTTCCCATGGCTTGCAGCCCCGCTGGGCGAGACGGTGGGACTGGCTCTCCGGTTCACGCTCTCGGCACCGGGGGTGTCCACCGCCATCGTGGGGACGAAAAGCCCCGGACGCTGGCAGGAGAACGCGTCCTATGTGGATGAGGGGCCCCTCGACCCCGACCTGTTTCGGGCCATTCGCGCGGCATGGGCTGGGGCCGCGGGCTTCGACCGCAGGGGCCAGGGGTAGAGGGTAGCCGGAACGAAGCGGCGCGGCCGGTGTCACAACCGGCCGCGTCGTCCTCTGCCGGCGTGTATCCCGCAATCTCTTATCCGTGGACCTCGGTGGCGGGAGCCGTGCCCGCACCCGGCCAGCCCACGCGGACGCAGCCCGGATCGGCGGCATAAACATTCCCTGTCATGGCATACGCGCGGGCCCGCGAGCCTCCACAGATCTCGGCGTATTCGCACAGGCCGCAGGCGTCATCCAGCTGGGCCGGATCCCGAAGCGAAGAAAAGAGCGGCGAGTCTCGGTATATCTCGGACAGCGGCCGTTCGCGCACGTTGCCGCCCGTAACCGGGAGATACCCGCTCGGATACACCTCGCCCCGATGGTCAATGAACGCAAATCCACGCGCTTCCCGGGCCGCCGGGGCCGGCCGTCCCGCAGCCGGAGTTCTCTCCGCACGGACGCGCACCCATTGCGGCGCGCCCACGACGGTGATCCGAAATGGCCGTGACGGAAGATAGCCGGCGAGCCAGGAGAGCGCCTCTTCAATCCCCTGAGAGTCGAGCGCGTCCATCACCCGGGCACGGCCGGTGGGAATGACAAAGAAGATTTCCCAGCTGGCCACACCGAGATTGTCCACCAGCTCTGCCATCGGCTGCAGCTGGTGCACGGTCTGCCGGGCCAGCGAACTGTTGATCTGAAGTCTCAGCCCCGCGTCGCGAACGGCTTCGGCCATCTGGATGGTGCGCTCAAAGGTGCCGCGGACGCCGCGGAACCCGTCATGGGTGGCCGCGTCCACCCCGTCGAGACTGAGCGACACCGAGTGGACGCCGAGCTCGGCCCAGCGGGTGACGACCGCTTCCGTGAGGAGGGGCGTTACGCTGGGGGCCACGGCGGTCACGAGCCGGCGCGACACGGCCGCCCGGATCAGGTCATCCAGGTCCGGCCGTTCCAGGGGATCGCCGCCCGTGAGCACCAGGATGGGCGGGCGGCTGAATCCCTGCGCCAGGTCGTCGAGGACCGACAGCGCCTCCGAAAAGATAAGTTCGTCGGGATTGCGGTGCCGAATGGCGCTTGCCCGACAGTGGCGGCAGTGGAGTTGGCAGGCGCGGGTAACCTCCCACGTGACCACGTGTGGGGCATCAGCATATGACATAGGTCATCCCCCTGGGCGTTTCGGCTTCAGACATCATGCGTTGATGCTGAACCGTCCGGCCACCGTCGCCAAGGGCTATTGGTCGCAGGGTGACGGGTCATCCGGACCCCCATGCGCGGGCATCACCGAATGCCGCCGCCAGAAGATCGCGCCGAGGAGAAGGACCGCACCCGGATACAGCATGGTCCATCCGAGGAAGAGAAGCGCGCCGAACGACACCAGAACACCGATCGCGGCCAAAACGCGCTCTTGGAGGGGGTCCAGCAGGCGGAATCCGGACGCCATGGCGAGGATGTAGAGCACGATGAACACGGCGGAGGGCCAGGCAATCAGGGTCGCCAGGCTCACACCGCTCAGATACGTCCACAGCATCACGATGGTCCAGGGCACGGCGTGAAGCCACAGGATGCGGGTTGGCGTCCGGCGGCGGGGATGGAGCTGATGGAGCCAGCGAGGCAGATTGCCGATGCGGGCCTCGGCGTACACCAGTCGGGAGAAGCCCGCCACATAGGTGTGAATCGTCCCGTAGGAGATGAGCCATCCAAGGATGCCCACCAGGATCTCGCCGCTCCGCCCGAGCGTCAGGCCGACGAGGTCGGCCAGCGCGTTGGCCGTGCGGCCCGGTCCGTAAGTGTGGGTGCCCACGGTGGCGACCGCCGCTGAGAGGTAGAGCAGGTCAACCACCACCATGGCGACAAACATCGCCCGCATGACGTCACGGGCGGGATTCTTGAATTCCTCGGTCATGTGGGCCAGCATCTCCCAGCCGACAAAAGCCCAGAAGAGAAGCGCCACATCCTTACCCACGGGCCAGATGCCGTGGGGAAGCCACGGGGAGAAGTTTGCGAGGCGCAGATGGGGTATGGCGGTCACGACCCCCAGCAGCAGGATGAGGGAGATGCCGATCACCACGAAGACGATGGTGCGGCCGGAGAACTCGACTCCCAGGACGTTCAGCAGGATCGACAAGAACAGCATCGCGGCCGCCGCCGCCATCACACCCGCGTGCGGGAGCCCTATCGCCGCACCCAGATAGGCGGCGCCGATGAGCGCCGCCACCGGGGCGCCCATCGGGACCGTGGCGATGTAGAGGAGTCCCGTCAGCCGGCCGAGCCTCGCTCCAAAGGCCTGGCGCACAAACTCGGCAATCCCGCCCGCATGGGGATAGGCGGCGGCGAGCCGCCCCAGCACCCATGCCAGCGGGACGATGAGAATCGCCATAATGGCCCAGGCTAAAAGCGAACCGGGTCCGGCCAGATTGGCCGTGAGGGCCGGCAATACGAGAATGCCGGAGCCCAGAACGGCGGCAATCGTGAAACCGGCGCCTTCCCGCCAGCTCAAGACGCGCTTTAGCCCGGCCGCGCCGCTCCCTTCATGCTGAGGCGTCACGCCGACATGCCGTGCTTCAGGGCCCAGACCCGCGGGCACTCCTGCCGTGTGATGGGCGGGCCTGCCGCCATGTCCACGACCCCTTTCGGTTTATGCCTGGCGCGCATGAAAGAACACCCCGCCTTACCTGGCGGGGCGTCCGCAATTCGCCTACTGCAGGTACTCTTCCAGGTGGGTCCTCCGCACCGGTTCCCTCAACTTGCGAAGGGCCGCTCCCTCTATCTGGCGGATGCGCTCGCGGGTGACGCCAAACTCCGCGCCTACTTCTTCAAGCGTACGGACCCGCCCGTCGGTGAATCCGAAGCGGCGTCGGAGCACCGCCTCCTCCCGGGGGGTGAGACCGTGCAAGGCCAGATCAAGTTCTTCCTGGAGAAGCCGCCGGCCGGCGGCCTCAACGGGGGTGGCGGCGTCCATATCCTCGACAAAGTCTTTAAGCTCGGTGTCTTCACCATCTCCCACCGGTGTGTCCAGCGACACCGGGTCTTGGGCCACCTTGCGGATCTCTTCGACCCGATCGGTGGTGATGCCCATCTTCTCCGCAATCTCCTCGGCCGTCGGCTCGCGGCCGACCTGCTGCAGGAGTTCCCGCTCGACGCGGTTCAGCTTGTTGATGGTTTCCACCATGTGCACCGGCACCCGAATGGTCCGCGCCTTATCCGCGATAGCGCGGGTGATGGCCTGTCGAATCCACCAGGTCGCGTAGGTGCTGAACTTGAAGCCCTTCGTATAGTCAAATTTCTCGACGGCCCGCATGAGCCCCAGATTGCCCTCCTGGATCAGGTCCAGAAGGTGAAGCCCCCGGCCGACGTAACGCTTGGCGATAGACACCACGAGGCGAAGGTTGGCCTCGGCCAACGCACGGCGAGCACTGGCATCGCCCGCTTCAATACGTTTGGCGAGCTCTACCTCCTGGGCCGCATTCAACAGCGGCACCTGCCCGATTTCGCGCAGATACGTGCGGACGTGGTCCTCGGCAACATCGGTGGTTTCAGCTGGAGAAGGACGCCGACCATGCGCACGTGTTGCGCGCGGCTCGTCGCCTTCCCGGCGCGCCGGGCTCCGCTCCCGCCCCCGGGCATCCTGCCCGGCCGGCAGCACGTGTTCGCCGTCGCGTGCGAGGAGAACCCCTTCGTCCACCTCGGGGTCGTCATGAGTGGTGATGGGCATCGACTTCGCGACTGGCACGCAACCGCTCCTTTCCGCACCCAGCGTCCCCGCCGCGTCGGGCAAACTGGGGCCGCACCGTGACGGAAGGTCAGACGGCGAGCCCGGCGACCGATACGTGGCATGGGACACGCCCACCGCTGTTAGCGGAGGGCTCACGTGCGTGGTTGACATAATTTTAACACTCGCAAGCCGGGAACGTCTACCCATGGACAAACGCCTCAGGGGCCGATTTTGATACGCACACGCATGTAGGTCAGCCGCCCAAGAACGCCACCAGGTCAATCTCCACCAGAAATCCGTGGAGCGTGGAACCGACGGTGGTACGGACCGGGTACGGCTCCTTAAAGAATTCGCGGTACACATCGTTCATGCCTGCGAAGTCCCGGGCCAGATTCTGCAGGTGAACCGTCGTCTTGACCACCTGCGCCTCCGTGGCGCCGGCGGCAGTCAGAATGGCCATGAGATTCGACAGGGTCTGCCGCGTCTGGTCCTCGATGCTCTTTCCCACAACCTCGCGGCTTGCCGGGTCGAGCGGACCCACCCCCGCCGTGTAGAGAAATTCGCCCGCGCGCACGGCCTGCGAGTAGACTCCTCCGGGGGCCGGGGCACCGTCGGTGCGGACCGCCGTCTTTCCCTTCATGGAAACCGCCCTCCTGAACCTGAACCGCCGGCCACATTTGCTACCACCGGCGCCCTGCCTGTTCATGATAGCCGTCCGTGCCCCGATCGCGGCGCCTATACCCGTGTTCCCAGGAACTTCTGAGGGTACGGGCAGCGGGAGGTCAGATGCGGCCGTCCGGCAGGGACCGGGCAGGGGCGGTGCCGAAAAAGAGATGCACCAGGAGACGGAGGCGACTCTTATGGCTGATTACGTGATTTACCGGACGATTGTCCGAGAAGACGCCGACCGGGGGCGGTCGGCGGAACTGACGCGGCTTGGGGTCGCGACTGTCGCCGAGGCGCACGCGCGCCGGGGTCTTTTTGACGCCGGTATCCGGTCGCTTGCGACCGGTATGGCGGCCGCCGGCCCGGCCGTGACGGTGGAGATGCCGGCCGGAGACAATCTCATGCTGCACGCCGCGATTGAACTGCTGCGGCCGGGTGACATGCTGGTCGTGACAACCTGGCCCCGGTCCTCGACTCATGGCGTGTTTGGCGACTTGCTGGCCGAAGCGTGCAGGTGGCGCCGAATATCGGGCGTGGTTCTTGATGCGGGCGTACGCGACGTTGCCGCCATCCGCGCCCTGGGACTCCCCGTGTGGGCCCGGACCGTGCACGCCGGCGGCGCGCTGAAGCACGAGGGCGGACGGGTGAATGTTCCGGTAACCGCCGGGGGAGCGGCGGTCGGACCGGGAGATTTCGTGCTGGCAGACGACGATGGAGTCGTGTGCGTGCCTCGGCGGGACGTCGATGCCGTGATCCGTCGGGGCGCGGCCCGCGCGGCGCGCGAGGAGGAGACGCGGACGCGCCTTCGCGCGGGGGCGCTGTCGCTGGATCTCTCGAACCTGCGGCCCGTGCTGGAGCAAGAGGGCGTGCGCTACGTCGATGCGCCTTACGGTGAGTGAGGCGTCTCGGCCCCGGGGCGCGCCGAATGCTTGACGAGGAGAGCGGCGACGCGCCGGTTTTCGACGCGCAAGGGCGGGCGCGGGGCCAGGTTTGCCTACCACGCGCCGCCGGGCCTGCTGGCGGCCGGCTCCGCGTACGGCTCGAGTCCGGTTCTCGGGCTAGTAGAGGGGAAAGCCGGTGCCCATGAGAAAGAGCGTACGGCTTGCCAGGTAGGCGTGTTCCATGTCGTTGCAGCGCACGGCCACGGAGCGCCCGTCGACGCGGGCGGAGCCGGGATACAGCATGGCGGCATCCGCCCCCTCGGTCGTCATGAAGCTCACGCGCAGGATGATCGGCGTCGTCACGGGCAGGGGCCGGGGCCCGAGCCCGTCGGCAAAGTGAAGGACCGCCCGGCGTGCGGCCTCCCAGAGCTCATCGCGCACCTGCGCGGGATGGATGACACGTGCGGCCCGCCGCCCGACCGCGGTTTTGGTCACCACGCAGAGCGTGTCGGGGAGGAGCGCCTCCACCTCATGGGTCAGGGCCGCATCGCCTGCCGCCAGCCCCACCGGCATGCCATAATGGCCCGCCAGATAGGCGTTTAAGCCGAACTCCCCGACATCGATGTCGTTCACAGACACGCTCCACACGTCTTTGCTGTCGGTATGGTCCATGATGGCATGGGAGGTCCCTGAGCGTCCGTGATACCCGACGAGGAGGGCGAGGTCCATCCCCCGCATACCTTCCGCCATGGCGAAACGTTTGCCCATGCCGGAAATGAGCTCGGTCCGGCTGGGAAGCCCCACGAGGCTGTCATAGGCCAGGTTCAGCTGGCCATCATGGGAGTCGTTCACGACAACCCGCCCCGCTCCGGCGTCCCAGACAGCCTCGACCACAGTCCGCATCTCGGCAATCATCTGGGCCCGCGCTCGGGTGTACGCTGGCTCGTCGGGTATAAACTGGGTGCGGTCGACAAGTCCGCCCATGCCCTCCATATCTACGGAAATCCATATCTTGGGTCCCATAGGGCCTCCTCGATGGCAGCCGGTGGAATTGAGTGTAGCTCACCGCGAGAGGCGCGCGCAGAACTGCCCGGCATGCGGAAAAGGTTCCGATTCGGGAGGTAATATGCAATAGTGGAACTGGTCGCAACTACCGCGGCTGTTTAGACCCCGAAGAAGCAGAGGAGGACGCCGCTTACGTGAGCGAGGGTGTCTGGGAAGGGGCCCAACCTCCGGGATTTGTTGCGGGAACGGGGTCTTATGGGGCGGTGCGGGATTCATGGCAGGTGCCGTCTTTCTGTCTCCAGGGGTCGGCTGCCAGGTGATCCGGTTGGTGGGAAGCTGCTGGCGGGCGCCAGGGACGGGCGAGGGACGATGGGCTGCCCGTTCCATGCAGGCGGCTTTGTGAGTTGTCGGCAGGCGGTCCGTGGCGCTCGTCCGCGACCGCAATAGCGCTCTTTGTCGGATCCTGTCGGCGCCACGGCTCCGCACGAAGCCCTACGTGACAGAAATGGCCGCCCCCTAGTCGGCAGTTGGAGCGGGTGTTGGCCGATCATTGGCACCATTGTTCCCAAAGGACCCAACTATCCCTATAGGAAACTTCAAAACCCACGCGGCTGGAGAGGGGTGTCGATTGAGCGCAGTCATGGGCGGCGAACCGAAGAGTCCCCGGCGCCTACTCGGGACGCCGTTCCTCCCCGTCAATAAAAGCACGCCCGAGAGGGGGCGGCGAGGGGCCGCGATCCTTCGCTCCCTACAGGATGTGATCGTGCGCAAGGCGGAACGCGATCTGAATAAGACCGCTTCCTGGAGCGACCGGCAGCGGGTTCTGAAGCCCCTTCGCCAGAAGACGGCCGAGGAGTTCGTACGGCTCGTGAACCTCGCCATGGCTAGTGCCGGACGGCGCCTGAGTCCGGCCGACGTCCTGAATCCGGAGACGCCCCTGTCGCCAGAGCTCTTGCTGGTAATGAGCGAAGTCGGCCGGAACATGTCAGGCGACGCGCAGTTTGCGTTCAACACCGGCGCGGTGCTGGTTCCGGCGGCAGGGTTCCGGGTGCGTCGGGCGCTCGGCGTTCCACGTGCACTCCTGCAGCTGGCGTCGGTCTTCAGGCGGACGGGAGCGGGCCGGCTCCAGCTCCTTGGACGGGAGGGGCGGTCGGTTCACGTGCGGTGGGACGACCGTGAGGAGGTGCTGGCGGTCCCGGAGGCGCACCGCAACGCCTACATTCGCTATGGGTGCGAGACGGCCCGGGGTGCCGTGGCTTCCCTGCCGGCGGTGCTTTTCGGGCTGCCGGCTGCACATGTGGAGGAAACGGCCTGCCGGGCTCTTGGTGCCGACCGCTGTGAATGGGAAGTGGGATGGGAGGCTCGTCCGCTGCGGGTGACGCGCAATCGATTTGGCCTCGGCGGGGTGGTGGCGGTCGCCGTCCTGGCCTACGAACTTCTGGGCGGGCCCGGAACGGGTCCGGCCGGCCTTCTGGCTCTTCCGGCCCTGCCGCTGGTGCTGGGCTGGCTGTGGCAGCGCGTGGCCGATAACAACGAGCTCCTCAATCGGCTGCAGGAGCGGAGTGCCGATCTGGAGTCGACGCTGACGACCCTGAAAGACACCCAGCGCCAGGTGGTAGAGGCGGAAAAAATGGCGTCGCTCGGCCAGCTTACGGCCGGCGTCGCCCATGAGATCAACAATCCCGTCAACTTTCTCGCGTCCAGCGTGCCCTCACTGCGCCGCGACATCGACCAGCTCCTCGATCTCCTGCGGCCGGCCGGCGGAACCGCTGACATTGGCCACGCCCTTCAGGACCTCCCACTCCTGGAGGAGGAGATACGAGAGCTCCTGGACGGGATGGAAGAGGGAGCCCGACGGACATCCGAGATTGTCCGCGGGCTCCGGACCTTCGCCCGCGTGGACGAGACCGATATGAAGAAGGTCGACCTGCGGGAGAATATTGACACCACCCTCATGCTCCTGCGAGAGCGGTACTATCCGCGCATCGAGATCGACGTCGTGACCGACCCGGAGACCGGCGTAGTCGTAGTGGAAGGAAACGCCGGCCAGCTGAACCAGGTGTTCATGAATGTGCTGGTTAATGCGATGGAGGCGATTGCGGGTGCGGGACACATCCGGATCGAGATGGCCGGGACTGAGTCGGCTGTCACGATCAGTATCTGGGACTCCGGTCCCGCCATTCCCGACGGCATCAAGAGCCGCATCTTCGAGCCCTTCTTTACGACCAAGCCCGTCGGAGAGGGCACGGGACTCGGTCTGTCAATAAGCTATGCCATCGTCGAGCGCCACCACGGCCGGCTAAGTGTCGAGAACGCACCGGCAGGGGGTGTGCGCTTCACGATTGTCCTGCCCGTCAGTCAGCCGGCGTCTGCGGCAGCAGCCGAGACCGGGTGACGAGGTGCGCCCGCATCCGTCTAGGCCTGCATCATGAAGTGGTTACCGAGTGCAGAACGGAGCGATACATGAGCATTGAAGAGCCGATGGGTGTCTTGTACGTGGATGACGAAGAACACAACCTGGTCGCGTTCCGTGCCGCCTTCCGACGGCGCTTTCGCGTCCATACCAGCACATCCGGCCGTCAGGCCATCGGCATCCTGCGCGAAAATGACATTCCCATTGTGATCACCGACCAGCGCATGCCGGACATGATGGGCGTTCAGTTTCTGGAGGCCATCACCCCGGAGTTTCCCGACACGGTGCGCATGATCCTGACCGGGTTCAGTGATGTCGGGGCCGTTATCAAGGCCATCAACACCGGCCGCGTGTACCGGTACATTACCAAGCCCTGGGATGAGCAGGAACTCCTGATGACGTTGAATGGGGCGGCGGATGTGGTGCGTCTGCAGCGGCGGGAGCGTCAGCTGATGGAAGAGCTGCAGGAGCGGCTCGCGCAGCAGGAACGGGTTGTCCGCCTCTTCCAGAAGTACGTGCCCGAGCACGTCGTGCAGGACATGATACGCGAACAAGGCGACGACGCCAGCCTCTTGGACGGCGAATCGCGCATCGTGTCGGTGCTGATGGCCGACATCCGCAACTTTACGGCCCTGTCCTCGCGCCTCGATCCGCAGGCAGTGGTGAGATTCCTGAACGCGTACTTCAGCACCATGGCCGAGGCCATCCGCCATCATCAGGGCACGGTCAACAAGTATCTCGGCGACGGCATCCTGGGTGTGTTTGGCGCTCCCATTTCCTCGCTGGACAACCCGGTGAACGCGGTGCTGTGCGCGATCGAGATGCGCGAGCGTCTCGCCGCGTTCAACGAGGAGTGGGCCGAGAAGCTCGGTGGGCCCATCCACATCGGGATCGGGATCAATACCGGCGAGGTGGTGGTGGGCAACATCGGCTCCGAAGAGCGGGTGGAGTACACCGTCATCGGCGACACCGTGAATGTGGCGTCCCGCATCGAAGGGTTGACCCACGGCTTTCCGGAAGGCATCCTGGTCGGTGCCACCACGGCCGAGGTGGTCCGGCCACTGGTGGAACTCCGGCCTCACGAGCCGGTCCTGGTCAAGGGCAAGGACGAACCCTTGAGTTTGTGGTGGGTGGTCGACCGGCTGTAGCATCGACCGCTGCCGGCCCCCACCGCCAGATCCCGTCGCGGGAACCGCCAGGAAAAAGTAAGAGTAAAGGACGGATTGGGTCAGGTGAATCTATTCGAGGCGCTCCTAATCGGGCATCTCGTGGGGGACTTCCTTCTTCAGACCGGGTGGATGGCCCGGGAGAAGACGAAGAGCTATCCAGCCCTCGTTGCCCACGCGGCCGTTTATACGGCCACCGTTACGGCGGCGAGTCTCCTGGTCGGCAGGATCTCGTGGGCCGGCATCGCCCTCCTGTTCGTGACCCACACGATTTTGGACCGACGGACGTTTGTGCACTGGTGGGGCCGCCGGGTGCAGTCCATCACCCGACCCGCCGACCAGTGGCTTTACCTGGTCACCGACCAGGTCTTCCATATGCTGGTGCTGGTCGCGGTCGTCTTTCTCGCAGGCGTGTAGGGGCGGCGAGAGGTCCGTGCGGCCGGTCGAAAACCGTTGCACTGGATTGCAAGCGCGTCCGGCGGGCCTACGATGAAGATGAAGGCTCCTTGGTCAGATCCGTGGCACCTCCTCCATGGCGAAGACGGTTTCCAGTCTGCCTCGGCTGCACGGAGGGAGCATGTCGATGACGGACCGGCTTGAGGGCGATGGCTGGGGCGAGATGTTCCCGACGGGGCTCCCCCGCCTGGAGCTTCCCACGGACGCGCCGCGACCGGCCACGCTGCGCCATAGTCCGGCCCAATACGTCTTCTCGCTGCCACCAGACCTGGCGCGGTCTATCCGGGATTTAGCATGGGACCCCGACCGCGTCTTTCACTTCACCGCGGCGGGATTCGCGGCTCTTCTTTCGCGATACGCGGGGGCCGAGGAGCTGGTCTTGGGCGTGAGTGCGCCGGCCGGCCCGGACGCTGTCCCCCGGTACGGGGCCGTGCCGCTCCTCTGCCTGCCGTCGGCGCCATTGGGGAGCGTGGAACGCGGGCTCCGGGAGGGTCTTCGCGACCGGCCGCCCCCGCTCTCGGTGCGGGCGTGGCGGGAGGTATTTCCCGCGACGCTTCATGCTCCCGCGAGCTTCCCTCCCGTTTTTCAGCTTGCGCTCGAGCGGGCCGGAATTGCGGTGGATCCTGCCCTGCAGGCCGACCTTGTTTTTCGGGAGTCAGAGGCCCCCGACACCTTCATCATCGAGTACAACCGGGAACTCTTCGCCGTGCCCCGCATCGAACGGATGGCGGGACAGCTCGTGGTCCTTCTGGCGGGGGTGCTCGCCGAGCCCGACCGGCCGCTCGGGCGGCTCCCTCTTCTTACGACGGCCGAAAAGAGCCTTTTGGCGGCCTGGAACGACACGATCTCGCCTTATCCAAGGGAAGCGACCATAGAGGACTTGTTTGAAGAGCAGGCCCGTGCGACACCAGACGCGGTGGCGGTCGAATACGAGGAATGCCGTCTCACTTATGGGGAGCTCGATCGCGCCGCCAACCAGCTGGCGCATCACCTAAGAGCCCGGGGGGTGCGGGCCGGCGACCTCGTCGGTACGGCATTGCCGCGGTCGCTCGATCTAATCGTCACCCTGCTCGGGATCTTAAAGTCCGGGGCCGCTTACCTGCCTCTCGACCCGAACTACCCCGTGGACCGCCTCCGCTACATGCTGGAGGACACGGCTGTCCGGGTGGTGGTGGCCGACGCCGCGGCGGCGCTGGTTTTCGGACCGCTGGCGCCGGTGACGGTCGACTGGTCGGCGGACCGCGCCCGGATAGACGACGAGCCACAGGAGCCTCCCGCTGTGTTGCGGGACCCGCGCCAGGTTATGTATGTCAACTACACGTCCGGTTCCACCGGCACCCCGAAAGGCGTGCTGGTGGAACACCGGGGCGCGGTGCGTCTCGTCCGCGGCAACAATTTTGCCCGCATCGAACCGGATGACGTCTTTCTTCATTATTCGAACCTGTCGTTTGATGCGGCCACCCTTGAGATCTGGGGGCCTCTTCTGTCCGGCGCCCGTCTGGCGGTCCTGTCCGCGGGACCGGTTTCGCTGGATGCCCTGTCGCAGGCGCTCGCCGCGCACCGCGTGACGGTCTTATGGATGACGTCTGAATTTCTGAATGTCATGGTGGACCATGCCCTCGATGGCCTTCGCGGGGTCCGAGAGCTGTTCACGGGCGGTGACGTGGTTTCGCCTGCGCACGTGCGCCGGATCTACGAAGCGCATCCCCACGTCACGGTCACCAACTGCTACGGCCCCACGGAGAACACGACCTTCAGCACTTTTTATCCGGTGCCGCGCTCCTGGCCTGGCGGCCCGCTGCCCATCGGGCGGCCGATACGGAATTCCACGGCTTATATTCTTGACGACCGGCAGGAGCCGGTTCCCATCGCGGTGCCGGGGGAGCTGTACGTGGGTGGCGATGGGGTAGCCCGGGGCTACCTGAACCGGGATGAGCTCACCCTAGAGCGGTTTCTGCCCGACCCGTTTGCCGGCGACCCTGAGGCGCGCATGTACCGGACCGGGGACGCGGCGCGTTTTACCGAAGACGGTCTCATCGAGTTTCTGGGCCGGCGCGACGACCAGGTGAAAATTCGTGGATTCCGCGTGGAGCTGGGCGAGGTGGAGACCGCACTGGCCGCCCAGCCTGGTGTACGGCAGGCGGTCGTGATCTGCCGGGAGGACGCCCCCGGTGACAAACGCCTGGTCGGCTACCTGGTGCTCGGGCCTGAAGCTTCCTCCGGGCAGGAGATCCGCCGGGCGCTCGCCGCCGCGCTGCCAGCCTACATGGTGCCATCGGTGCTGATGCCGCTCGACGCCATACCCATGTCGGCCAACGGCAAGGTGGACCGGCGCGCGCTCCCCGCCCCGGCTTTTCAGGACTACGCACATGACGCCGAGGAGGCGGCGCCGCGCACCCCGATGGAGCGGGCGGTGGCGTCTATCGCGGCGGACGTTCTGCATCTTCCGCAGATAGGGTTGTATGACAACTTCTTCGAGTGGGGCGCCCACTCCATCAGCGCGACCCGGATGGTGGCACGCCTGAACCGGGAGATTCCGGCGGCCCTGCAGGTCCGCGATGTCTTTGACGCGCCGACCGTGTCGGAGCTTGCCGCGCGGCTCGCAGGGAGAGCGGGCGGCGACGACGCCATCGTTCCGGTTCCGCGAGCGGGCCGGATTCCTGCCTCAGACGCTCAGGCGAGCCTGTGGCTTTTTGAGCGCATGCATCCCGGCACCGCCGCCTACAATGAGCCCTTCCTATGGCACGTGAAGGGCCCCCTCGATATCGGGGCCCTCACGGCGGCGCTGTCGGAGCTTATGGACCGGCACGAGTCACTCCGCACCGTGCTGGCGGAGGGGGACGGCGGCATCTGGCAGACCGTGCTGGAGGAGTCCCGGCCACCGCTGTCGCTGCTCGGGCTCGGTGAGCTCGCTCCGGCGGGGCGTTCGGAACCGGTTGCCGCAGCGATCCGGACGGAGATCCACCGGCCGTTCGATCTCTCGCGCGATGTTCCCTTTCGCGTGCTTGTAATAGAGGAAACCCCCGATCTCCATCACCTCCTCTTCACGTTTCACCACGTCGTGATTGATGGCTGGTCGGTGGGCATTCTGGCCCACGACCTGTCACGCCTGTACCGGGCGCACCTGTCGGGCACCCGGCCGGATCTGGCTCCCCTGTCTGTTCAATATGCGGACGTCTCCTCGTGGCAGAGGACCCTGGTCGAGGGAGCCGAGCATCAGCGGCAGCTTCAGTACTGGAAGGAACGGCTGGCGGGACGTCTCCCGGTGCTGGATCTTCCGACCGACCGGCCGCGCCCGGCCGAGCCATCTTTTGCGGGTGAGACGCTGTGGTTCCGTGTGCCGTCGGAGGTGGTCCGCCGCCTCAGCGAGCTGTCCCGCCGAGAAGGCGCCACCCTTTTCATGACGCTCCTCGGAGCGTATCAGGTGCTCCTTCACCGCTATACCGGACAGGAGGACATCCTGGTGGGCTCACCGGTCGCCGGTCGCCTGCGGGCCGAGACCGAGCCGCTCATCGGCTACTTCATCAACACCCTCGTGCACCGCGGAGATCTGGCGGGCAATCCAACCTTCCGCGAACTGCTGACCCGGGTACGGACCGGGGCACTCGGTGCGTTCACCCACCAGGCAACTCCCTTCGAGCGCTTGGTGCGCGAGGTGGAGACCGTACGCGACCCGAGGTACAGCCCCCTCTTTCAGACCATGTTCGTCCTCCAGAACGCCCCGGCCGAGGCGCTTCAACTGGAAGGGAGCGTGGTTGTGGCCGAGACGGTGTTCCCCGACATCGCCAAGTTTGATCTGACCCTGGACATGCTGGAGGACGCGGAGGGCATCCGGGGCCGCTTTGAATACAACGTGGATTTGTTTGACCGGTCCACCATCGAGAGGATGGCGGGTCATCTAAATGTGCTGCTGGCGGCGGTGGCCGCGGATCCCGAGACCCGCGTGGGCGCGCTGCCGCTCGTGACCCCGGAGGAGTATCAGGACACGGTGGTGGCCTGGAACGCGACGGCGGCGGCGTATCCGGCGGAGGCGACGCTGGGGGAGCTGGTGGAGGCGCAGGCCGCCCGGACACCGCAGGCGGTGGCCGTGGAGTGGGAAGACCGGCGGCTCACGTACGGAGAGCTGGACGCGTGGGCGAACCAGCTGGCGCGGTATCTGCGGGCGCGGGGGGTCGGGCCGGACACACGGGTGGCGCTGTGGCTGGACCGGTCGCTGGAACAGATTATTGCGATTGTGGGGGTCTGGAAGGCGGGTGGGGCGTACGTGCCACTGGACCCGGGGTATCCGGCGGAACGGCTCGCCTACATGCTGGCGGACGCGGCGCCGGCGGTGGTCTTGACGCAGGGGCATCTGCGGGATGCGATCCCGGCGGGGGCGGCCCCGGTGCTGGCACTGGACACGGAGTGGGCGGTGGTGGCGGGGGAGGGAGCGGCGGCGCTGCCGGCGGTGGCGGGTCCGGGGAACGTGGCGTACGTGATTTACACCTCGGGGTCGACCGGCCGGCCGAAAGGCGTGCTGGTGGAGCACCGGCAGGCGGTCAACCTGGCGGCGGGGCAGGTTCGGGACCTTGGCATCGACGCGCCCGTGCGGATGCTTCAGTTTGCCGCGTTCAGTTTTGATGCGTCGGTCTGGGAGATGGCGGTTGCGCTCGTGACAGGTTCCACCCTGGTGCTGGCCCCGCGCGAGCATCTGCTGGACGATCTGGCCGGCGTGGTCGACCGCCATCAGGTCAATATGGCGCTCTTGCCGCCGGCGCTCCTGGCCACGCTGGATCCAGGGCGCTTCCACGGCCTTCGCGTGCTGCTGACCGGCGGGGAGGCGTGCGGGCAGGCGGTTGTGGACCGGTGGGCCCCGGGCCGACGCTTTTACAATGCATACGGCCCCACCGAAACGACGGTGATCGCCACGATGGCCGCATGCACGGCGGGCACGGGTCAGGCGCCGCCGATAGGACGGCCCATCACCAACGTCAGGGCGTATGTCTTGAGCCCTGGCGGGCAGCCGGCGCCGGTAGGCGTGACGGGGGAGCTGTACGTGGGCGGGGTGGGAGTGGCGCGCGGCTACCTCAACCGTCCGGATTTAACGGGAGACCGTTTCCTGCCGGATCCATTTGTGGACACGCCGGGGGCGCGGATGTATCGGACCGGGGATCTGGTGCGGTGGCGGACGGACGGGACGCTTGAGTACCTGGGGCGGTCGGACGACCAGGTGAAGGTGCGAGGCTTTCGCATTGAATTGGGAGAGATAGAGGCGGCACTCACGGGACTCGACGGGGTGGCGGATGCGGCGGTCGTGGTGCGGGAGGATACCCCCGGGGACCCGCGGCTCGTGGGATACGTGGTCGCCTCGCCGGGCGCGGTGCTCGAGCCGCTCGCGCTGCGGGAGGCGGTGGCGAACTTCCTGCCGGCTTATATGGTGCCGGCGGCGATCGGGGTGCAGGAGCACCTGCCCCTGTCGCCAAGCGGCAAGGTAGACCGGCGGGCACTGAGAGAGACGGCCGCTCCGGCCATGGCGGAAAGCGGCTACGTGGCGCCGCGGACGCCGCAGGAGGAGTTGCTGGCCGGGATCTGGGAGGAGCTCCTGGGCGTGCCGCGCGTGAGCGTGGACGCCGACTTCTTTGCGCTCGGCGGGCATTCACTGCTGGCGACGCAGGTTATGGCCCGGGTGGAGCAGGTGCTCGGGCAGAGGCTCCCGGTGCGGGCGGTGTTCGAGGTACCGACCGTAGCTGGCCTGGCGGCGCGGTTGACGGGGGAGCCGGCCGCCCCGGAGATCCCGCTGCGAAGAACGCCTGGGCTCGACGGACGGGCAGCCTCGGCTGCCCAGGCACAGCTCTGGCTGGTGGATCAGATGATGCCGGGAACCGCACGCTACAACGTACCGGCGGCGTGGCGGCTTCGGGGTGTCCTGGACGTGGCCGCCCTCGAGCGCGCGATCCGGGGAGTGGTGGCGCGGCATGACGTGCTCCGGGCGGTCCTGGTGGCCGGGTCCGACGCGGCGCCGGTTCAGCGGGAGGTCATGGGGATGTGGCCGGGGATCGTGGTGGAGCCGGTGACGGAAGCCGCGCTCACCGCGGAGTTGCACGCGGAGGTGAACCGCCCGTTTGATTTGGGCGCCGGACCGCTGTGGCGGGTGCGCCTCTGGGAGCTGCAGCCGACGGAGCACGTGCTGGCGCTCACCCTGCACCATGTCGTGACCGACGGCTGGTCGATGGGAATTTTGGAGAGGGAGTTGGCGGCCCTTTATGCCGGGGAGGATCTGCCGGCGCTTGCGGTGCAGTACGCGGACTGGGCCGACTGGCAGAAGGCCTGGCTTGCGAGCGGCGTGCTGGACGAAAAGCTTCCATACTGGCAAGAGACCCTGCGGGGGCCGCTGCCGGTGCTGGAGCTGCCGACGGACCGGCCGCGGCCGGTCCGCCCGACCTCAGCGGGCGCGTCGGTGCGCTTCTCGGTGGGGGCGGACCTGACGGGGCGGCTGGCACGGCTGGCAGGTCACGAAGGCGTCACGCTGTTCATGCTGCTGCTGGCCGGCTACCAGGCGCTCCTGGCCCGGTACACGGGGCAGGACGACATTCTCGTGGGAGGGCCGGCGGCGGGACGGCTCCACCCGTCCGCGGACAGACTCATCGGGTATTTTGTGAACACCCTGGTGTACCGGACGGATCTGGGGGGCGATCCCAGTTTCCGGGCACTTCTGGCGCGTGTGCGCGACGTGACGCTCGGGGCTTACGAACACCAGGCGGTGCCCTTTGAGACGGTGGTGGCGGCCGTGCAGCCGGAGCGGGATTCGCGTTACGCGCCCGTCGTGCAGACACTGTTCGTGCTGCAGGCGGCGGGACTCGGGTCCATAGCCCTGAAGGGGCTTGAGGTGACAGCTGAACCGGTGAGTCTCGACGAGACGAAGTTTGATCTGACGCTGGCGCTTGCGCCTTCGGCGGATGGCGGACTTGACGGGTATGTGGAATACAGCACGGATCTGTTCGAGGAGGCGAGCATCCGCCGCCTGGCGGGTCATCTAAATGTGCTGCTGGCGGCGGTGGCCGCGGATCCCGAGACCCGCGTGGGCGCGCTGCCGCTCGTGACCCCGGAGGAGTATCAGGAGACGGTGGTGGCCTGGAACGCGACGGCGGCGGCGTATCCGGCGGAGGCGACGCTGGGGGAGCTGGTGGAGGCGCAGGCCGCCCGGACACCGCAGGCGGTGGCCGTGGAGTGGGAAGACCGGCGGCTCA
>JAJZYZ010000003.1:0-53080 GCA_021797815.1 Bacillota bacterium | reverse complement strand
ACGGTGGTGGCCTGGAACGCGACGGCGGCGGCGTATCCGGCGGAGGCGACGCTGGGGGAGCTGGTGGAGGCGCAGGCCGCCCGGACACCGCAGGCGGTGGCCGTGGAGTGGGAAGACCGGCGGCTCACGTACGGAGAGCTGGACGCGTGGGCGAACCAGCTGGCGCGGTATCTGCGGGCGCGGGGGGTCGGGCCGGACACACGGGTGGCGCTGTGGCTGGACCGGTCGCTGGAACAGATTATTGCGATTGTGGGGGTCTGGAAGGCGGGTGGGGCGTACGTGCCACTGGACCCGGGGTATCCGGCGGAACGGCTCGCCTACATGCTGGCGGACGCGGCGCCGGCGGTGGTCTTGACGCAGGGGCATCTGCGGGATGCGATCCCGGCGGGGGCGGCCCCGGTGCTGGCACTGGACACGGAGTGGGCGGTGGTGGCGGGGGAGGGAGCGGCGGCGCTGCCGGCGGTGGCGGGTCCGGGGAACGTGGCGTACGTGATTTACACCTCGGGGTCGACCGGCCGGCCGAAAGGCGTGCTGGTGGAGCACCGCGGGGTCGTGAATTTGGCGTGGGAGCACATTGCCCGCCTCGGGAGCGGAGCGGGCACGCGGCATCTGCAGTTCCCCTCGCTCAGCTTTGACGCGTCGGTGGTGCCGCTGGTCAGCACCCTTCTGGCCGGGGGGACGCTGGTGCTGGGGACAGCGGAGCACCTGCGGCCGGGGCCCGACCTGGAGGCGTACGCGACCGGGCACGGCGTGACCCACATGACCCTGACGCCGTCGACACTCGCGATCGTGCGGCCCTCGGCCATGCCCACCCTGCGAGGGGTGGTGGTGGGCGGGGAGCCGATGACGCGGGAGCTCGTGCGCACATGGGCGGAGGTGGTCGAGCTCTACAACGAGTACGGGCCGACCGAGATCACGGTCGCCTGTACGGTGGCGCGGATGACGCGCGACGCCGCCATCACGATCGGCCGGGCGCTTCCGAACGTGCAGGTGTATGTCTTAAGTCCCGGTGGGCAGCCGACGCCCGTGGGGGTCGCGGGCGAGCTGTACGTGGGCGGGGTGGGGGTGGCGCGCGGCTACCTCAACCGGCCGGATCTGACGGCGGACCGCTTCTTGCCGGATCCATTTGCGGACACGCCAGGGGCCCGGATGTATCGGACCGGGGATCTGGTCCGATGGCGGACCGACGGGACGCTTGAGTACCTGGGCCGGGCGGACGACCAGGTGAAGGTGCGGGGCTTTCGCATCGAACTGGGAGAGATCGAGGCGGCGTTTCACGAGGCGGCGGGGGTGCGCGAGGCAGCCGTCGTGGTCCAGGAGGATGAACGGGGAGATCGCCGGCTCGCCGCCTACGTGGTGGCGGAAGAGGGACAGCAAGTGGACCTGCGCGCGGTGCGGGCGGCTCTGCGCGCGAAGCTGCCGGCGTACATGGTTCCCGCCACCATCAAGACGATGGAGACGCTCATGCTGACGCCGAGCGGCAAGGTGGACCGACAGGCGCTGGCCGCCCTGAAAGCGGCCGACGCCGCCTTGCCGGAAATGCCCGTGGAGGGGCCGCGCACAACTCTCGAGATGGTGATGCTGCAGATCTGGCAGGAGGTTCTGGGCCTCCATGATATTGGTCTTCACGACAACTTTTTTGAGCTCGGTGGACACTCCCTGAAGGCGGTCGTGCTTCGCCAGGCCATCTTGGATCAGCTGGGCGTCGAGATGCCCATCGCCGCGCTCTTCGAGGACGGTACGCCGGCAGCGCTGGCCGAACGGGTGCGCACGCACGAACAGGCCGTGCCGCCGGCGCTCCTCGCGCTTTCCTCCGGTCCTTCCGGTCGCGCGCCCCTCGTCCTGATCCACGAGGTGAGCGGGGGTGTGCTGGAATATCTGGACCTTGCGCATCTCGTGGGCCAGGAGCGTCCCGTCTACGGGCTTGTGGCTCCCGGCTACGAGTCGGATGAAATTCCCCTGAGTTCGGTGACGGCATTGGCAGAACGTTACGCGCAAGCTGTCACCGAGGCGTTCGCACCAGGGCCCTACAGCCTCGTGGGCTGGTCTTTCGGGGGACTGGTCGCGTTTGAGCTGGCCCGGATCTTGGAGGCGCGCGGCGAGCGGGTGGCGTTCTTGGGATTGCTGGACGCCCACCCCTTCGGATACGGGATGCCGTTATCGGAGCGGGGTCGTCCGGGCGCCCTCTCCCGCATTGCCGAGCGGCTCGGCATCGACCCGGGCATCCTCCGCGATCTGCCTCCGGACGAGGGCCTCGCCCGGCTGGCCGAGGAGGTGTCCGCCCGCCGGATAATGCCCGAAAGAGGGGCGGCGCAGGCGCTTGCCCGGCAGGTGCGGGTTATGGAGGCGCATGCGGAGGCCACCGCCAGCTTTCGGCCGGGCGGGCGGGTCGATGTGCCCATCACACTTTTCGAGGCGTCCGACAGCTCCGAGGCCATCGCCCGGGAACGCTGGGAGTACCGGACACGGGGCGGGCTTCGGGTGGTGACGGTGCCGGGGACTCACCTCTCCCTGGTCCGGCCGCCGCACGTGGAAGTGGCGGCGCGCGCGCTTCAAGAACGGCTCCGGCAGGCGTTGGGCGAAGAAGGACAGGGGGGTGAGGTCTCGTGAGTCAGCCCGGGTCCGCAAGAGAGGCCGGGAATGCATTTCTCCGCGACCTGGACGCCGAAGGATGGCAGACGCTGTTTCAGTACACGGAGCCCTATCCGTTCCGGCCCGGGGATGTGATTGTGCGGATGGGCGACACCGACCGCTCTTTTTGCATCGTGACCGAGGGGCAGCTGGAGGTCATCATTCCGATTTCGGCAAGCGGAGACCAGGAGGAGGGCTCCCGGCGCATCGCGCTCATTGACGAAGGCTCGATTTTCGGTGAGCAGTCCCTCCTGGATGGCCGGCCGCGCTCGGCCGACATCCGTGCGGTGACGGCAGGCCGGCTGCGGGTGATGTCGCTCCGACGGCTGGAGCAGCTGGCCCACGCCCACCCGTCGCTCGGGCACCGGGTGCTGCTGGATCTCGGCCGCATTGTGTCGGAGCGGCTCCGGAACACCACGACCGTGATGAACGCCCTGTACGCGGCGCGCCCTGAAGGAACCCGGGAGGACTGAGGCGTATCTTATGGGCACAGATGCGGTCATCGTACTGACGTCTCGCCTGCCGGAAGCATCTTTAGGCGGCCGTTTCTGGCAGGCTGCCAGCGCCTGTGCCGCCGATCCCGGCCGGCTTTCGCGATACCGGGACTGGCGCGACCGCTATCGGAGTCTCGGGACGGACCGTCTCGCACGGCTGGCCATAGGAAAGTGCCTGCGTCTCCCGCCCGAGGGCGTGAGGCTCGGGCGGGACCCGTACAACCGGCCCTTCCTGAGGGTGCCGGCCGGATTTGCGGGCGACTTCAATGCCTCGCATCACAGAGACCTGGTGGGATGTGCCGTCGTGCCCAGAGGGCGGGTGGGGTTCGATATTGCGGACCCGGAAGATTTTCACGATCCGCTGCTGGTGGCGGCGCTGAGCGGCGACGAGCGCGAGCGGCTCCGTGACATACCGGGGGACGGGGACCGCCGCCGCTTCATGGCCCGCCTGTGGGCCCTTAAGGAAGCGTACCTGAAGCTTGCAGGGACCGGACTTGGAATCGAGCCGAGCACCATCGCGTTTGACATGGCGCGGTTCGAGTCCTTCGGCCTCGTGGACAGCCGTCAGCGGCTGGCCACCGGCGGGAAGGAGCGGGAACGCGTGCGTTTTTTCTTGTGGAGCCAGGCCGGAATGGTAGTGGCCGCCGCCACCACCACCCCGGACGTTCCGCTTGTCCGTGAACAGGTGACGTGGACCGAACTTTTCAGCCCTTTCATCCCGACCGCATCGGCGGCCGGGCGGTAGTACAGTCGAGGAGGCGCCATGAGCGGCATGACGGAGCTCGAAGGATATCGCATCAAGGACACCGTTCACACAAGCCATGACACGCAAATCTTGCGGGCGGTGGCGAAATCCGACGGACGGGCCGTCATCCTGAAGATGTGTCAGCTGCCCTATCCCGATGAGAGCATCCTCGCCCGCTACCGCCACGAGTTCGCCATCTTGACGCGGCTCGATGGGCGGGGTAGCGTGCGCGCGCTTGAACTCATACGCTTTCAGAACGCACCGGTGCTGGTGCTGGAAGATGTGGGCGGCCTGCCCCTCTCCGTATGGATGGCGGAGGCCGGCCGCTCGCTGGCCGAACGGGTCACCTGCGCGGTGGAACTGGCCCGGGCAGCAGCTGACCTGCACGGCGCCGGCGTCGTTCACCGGAACCTGACCCCCGAGCATGTGCTGGTGCACCGGGAGGGCGGGCGCGCCGCCTTCGTGGACCTGGGGCTTGCGCTCGGTCCAGACGACAAAGACGCGCCGCGCGTCTCCATCGATGTCTTTGAAAATCGCTTCTGGTATCTGGCTCCGGAGGCGACCGGCCGCACGGGGATAAAGCCGGATGAACGCGCCGACCTTTACGCCCTGGGCGCCATATTCTACGAACTATTGGGCGGTTCACCGCCATTTCCCTCGCAGGCGCCGCTCGAGGTACTGCACGCCCAGCTGGCCCTCGCTCCTCCGCCCCTCACCGAGGGTCCCGCCGGTGAGGTCCCGGACATGCTGCGGGCCGTCGTGGAGAAACTTCTCGCCAAAAATCCCGACGATCGCTACCAGCGGGCCACGGGACTGCTCTTCGACCTCGACCGCTGTCTCGATGAACTGCTTACGACCGGCGATGTGGCACCGTTTGTCCTCGGTTCGCAGGATCGTGCCGCCCGGCTTCGCTTTTCCCCGTGGATCTACGGCCGCGATGCTGAGTGGAGGATGGTCGAGGGAGCCTTCCGGCAGGCGCGGGCGGGCAGCGTCCAATGGATGGCCTTCACCGGTCCGGAAGGGATCGGCAAGAGCGCGTTCCTGCACGAGGTGGAGGAACGACTGCGGGAGAATCCTGTCTGTCTCGGGTCCGGCCGCTTTCTGGACGAGGATCCGGACGGCCCCCTGGGGCCGTTCGCGCGCGCCATGGGAGACGTGGTCCGCGGACTCCTGGAGCTTCCGGATCAGGACGTGGAGGGGTGGCGCCGGCGCCTGGTCAGTGTCCTCGGTGCGTCGGCTCCCGTGCTGGCCGCCCTGGTTCCCCATCTCGGCGAGCTTCTGGCCGTGACGCCAGCCGCCAACTTAACCGGCGAGGCACGCCGGGTGGCTCTCGAGTCCGGTCTCGCGCATCTGGCTGACGGGCTTGCGCGGACCGATGCTCCGCTGGTTCTGCTCCTGGACGATCTGCAGTGGGCCGAGTCCCCGGCCCTGGAGTTTCTCGGGCGCCTGATCACGGATGCGCGGGCGGAGAACTTTCTGGTGGTGACATCGCTCCGCACCGACGACGGCCCTCCCGTTGTCGGAGTCGAGAAGGTCATGACCACGATCCGACAGGAGACGGCGGCGCTCACGGAGTTGGAACTCGCCCCGCTGGCGGAAGCCGACATCGAGCGCATGGTAAGCGAATCGCTCGGGATAGACGTACGGGCAGCGAAGCCGGTTACGGCTATCGTGTACAAAAAGACGATGGGAAATCCCTTCGGCGCCCGGCAGCTTCTCGAGCTCTGGCACCAGCAGGGTGCACTCCGGCCCGACCCCGGGGAGTCCGGCTGGATCTGGGACACCGAGGCCATGGAGCGCTCCGGCAGTATGGAGCACGGCACCGGATTCCTGGTGGAAAGGGTAGCGGCGCTGCCAGAGGCGACCGGACAGCTTCTGGGCCTCGCCGCCGTTTTGGGGAGGGAGTTCGAGGCTCCGGCGCTTGCGCGGCTGCTTGGTCTCGAAGACGACGATGCCCTGCCCCCGCTCATGGCCGATGCCCTGCAGAGCCGACTCGTGGAGGTGGTGCCGGATGGGACGGGAGAGGTGCGGCGATTTCGGTTCGCGCACCCGATCGTCCTTCAGGCTGCGCTCGGCCTCATGGGCCCGGACGAGAGCGAGGCGGCGCATCTGTCCGTGGCACGCTTCCTCGAAGAGACGCTCGGCGACGGACGGCAGTCGCGCGCCATCGAACTTGCGGACCACTGGAACCAGGCGTTGGACCTTGTGGACGATGTGGATGAGCGACGCGTGGCCGCGCGCGCGAACCTCGCGGCGGGGCGGGTGGCCGCCGGTGCCGGCCGCTACAACGCGGCTCTCATGTATTTCGAAACGGGCACCGACTGGCTCCCCGAGGACCGCTGGGAGCACGACGTCGAGCTCACGGCGGACCTGCTGTTTGGTCAGATGGACATGCTGGGAAACACGAATCAGCCACAGGAACGACGTGCGGTTGCGACACATGTGGCCGCGCACTCGCCCCGTATGCAGGACAAACTCGAGGCAACGGCCACGCTCCTGTCTAACGTCACGGCGGTGGTGGACGAAGTCGAGGAGGTGGTCCTTAGGGGTCTTCGGGTCCTCCGCGAGGTGGGGATAGACGTGCCGCGGCGCGTCTCCCGCCGACAGGCCATGGAACAGTACGAGGTGGTGCAGGCACTGATGGCGGGGCGCACGCGCGAGGATCTGCTGGCGGGGCCGGCGCTGGAAGACCCCGTCCTGAGAGCGGCTATGCGGCTTTTGACGCTTCTCGGCAACGGCGCCGGCAATGACCGGCTTTGGTACGGATACCTGACGCTGCGAAACGCCGAGCTATCCCTGCGGCATGGGTACAGCGCCTCCACCGGCGAGTCCTTCATGGGAGCGCTGTCCGTGACCGGCATCGGCCGCCACGAGGTTCTGGAGGAGAACTACGAGCTCGGGCTCACCGGGTTAGAGGTGAGCAGGCGTTTCGACCAGCGCTCCAAGATGAACAGCCTGTCGGCGTTTTCCATGCACATAAATCACTGGCGGCGGCCACTTCGGGAGTCGCTTGAACTCGTGCGCGAGTTCGAAAACATCTGCCGTGTGGGGGGGGAAGAGGGTCACGCACTCCTCCACTCGCCCGCTCCCGTGCTGCTGGAGCTGGCGGCCGGCTTTCCACTGGCGGCCATTCATCACGAGACGGCCTCGGTTCTCGAGCGGGCGCACGAGCTTGAGGTGATGATTGCCCAATTCCTGCTGCCGCCGGTTATCAAGGCGCTGGACATTTTGACCGCGCACGCGCCTTACGAGCGTATTCCCTTCGAGTTCAGCAGTGCGATCGCAAGCGTGGTGGGCGCTGACGCGACCGTCGCCGACTGTTACCTGACCACACTCCTCGGCTTTCTCTTCGGCCATCTCGACGATGTCACCGGCGCGGGCGCGACCGCCCTGGCCGCGCTTGACGTCCGGGCCGACATGATCGACTTTCTGGTCCCCGAAACGCTCTTCTACTATGGCCTGACGCTCGCCCAGGTCCAGCAGACGGCCGACGCGGAAACACGCCGGCAGGTGCGGTCCCGTTTAAGCCGCATCCGCCGTCTGTTCCGCGAATGGGCCCTGGCAAGTCCGGCCAACTATCAGCACAAGCTCGACCTCCTGGACGCCGAGATGCGCCGCCATGTCCAGAGCCCGCGGGGCCAGGAGGCGCTGGCCTTCGGTCTTATCGACCAGTACGATGTGGCCATCGAAGGCGCGGCGCGTTACGGCTTCCTCCACAACCAGGCCATCGCCAACGAACTGGCCGGGGAGTTTGCCCTCTCGCGCGGCAAGGAGCGTCTCGCGCGCATGTATCTGGTTGAGGCCCGCTATCTCTACCGTCAGTGGGGTGCCGCCGCCAAAACGGCACGGCTGGAAGCGCTGTACGCCCACCTGCTGCCGCCCGAGCAGGCCAATCTGCCCGTGGGGCGGGACATCGGCCCGGGTGCGGCCGCTGCCGACGGCCTCAACCTCAGCACGGTCGACCTCGAGACGGTGGTCCGAAGCTCCCAGGTTATCTCGGGGGAGGTGCACCTGGACCAGCTGCTGTCACGTCTGCTGCGCCTCGCCATCGAAAACGCGGGGGCGGAGCGGGGCGTCCTCGTCCTCCTGCGGGACGCGGCCTGGGTGGTGGAGGCCGTGGGTGACGTGCACGGCCTCATGGAAACCATGCAGGGCGTCTCCATCGACGAGGCCGGAGAGTTCATGTCACTTGGCATCGCGCAGTATGTGCTGCGCACCCAAGAGCCCGTGATCCTGGCGGATGCTGGCCGGACGGGCCGCTTCACGCGGGACCCGTATGTACGCCGCCATGAGGTGCGGTCGGTACTGTGCCTGCCGGTGGTGAAGCAGGGCAGGGCCGAGGCGCTGTTGTACCTGGAGAACAATCTGGGCGTGGGCGCATTCACATCCGACCGGGTGGAGGTGCTCCAGATCCTGTCGGGACAAGCCGCCATCTCCATCGACAACGCGCGCATGTACGAGACCATGGACCGTCAGATCCAGGAGCGAACCGAGGCCCTTAGACGGAGCCAGCAGCAGATCGTGGAATCGGACCGCATGGCCTCCCTGGGCCAGCTGACAGCCGGGGTGGCGCATGAGATCAATAACCCGGTCAACTTCGTCGTGTCCAGCGCGGCACCGCTGCGGCGCGATGTGGAGGACATCCTGGACGCGGTCGCGCGGTACGAAGAGCTGCTGGCCGCCTCCGGGCAGGAGGGCGCGGTGGCGCGCATCCGCCGAGACGTTCAGATGGATGACGTGATGGACGAGGTGAAGCAGCTTCTGACCGGCATCGAGGAGGGCGGCAAGCGCACGGCGGAAATCGTGAAGGGACTTCGAAGCTTCTCGCGCGTCGACGAAGGAGACCTGAAACCGGTCAGCATCACGGAGGGCATCGAATCGACGCTGGTCCTCCTGCGGCGGCAGTATGAGCCGCAAATCGAGATCGTGCGCGAATACGAGCCGGCACCGGAGGTCATGTGCTTTCCGGGTCAGTTGAATCAGGTATTCATGAACCTGCTCGTAAACGCCATCCAGGCCATCCACGGGCAGGGGACCATCCGGATACGGGTGCGCGGAATCGAAGATGCGGTGGAGGTGCAGATCGCGGACAGCGGGCAGGGGATGCCGGAAGACGTCAAAAAGCGCATTTTCGAGCCGTTCTTCACCACCAAAGACGTGGGTGTGGGAACGGGGCTCGGCCTCGCCATCACGTACGGCATCATCGAGCGGCACCAGGGCTCCATCGAGGTCGACAGCGTGCCGGGGGAGGGCACGACTTTTACCCTCCGCTTCCCGCTCGTTCCGGATCGCGTCGAGGAGGCCGGCTGAGGCGGTTACTTCGGACTCCCAAGGCCCTGGAGGCTGAACACGAGGAGGAGGATTCCCGCAGCCGACCCCGCCTTCGGGCCGGGGCCGGAGGGGGCTGGATAGGGGAAGTAGACACGGCTGGCGGTGTGGCCGTAGCGGGCGGCCACGGGACCGAGCTCCGACCAGGGCCCTTGCAGGCCTATGGCCACGTCGTGCGGGCCGAAGGCCCCGACCCACCCGTTCCAGATAGTCCACCCCGGCTGGGACAGCCATAGCGGCGTCCACCCGAAGTCCTGCGGCAGCAGACGGTCGCGGGCCAGGATGCGGGCGCTCAGTGAGTCGAGAGAAAGACCGCGCGCAACATATGTCCGGGCGGCGCGGATCAACATGGCGGTCTCCGTGAGGTAGAGCTGTCGCTCGGCATGGAGCACGAGCGCAGAAGGCGAGGCCGCCGGCCCGCGATTCGGACCCGGCCGCCGCCAGAGCGACACGCCGCCCGCCGTGCCCTGGTAGCGAAGACGGCTTCGGACGGCCAGCAGCCTGAGGCCGGCGGATGGACGCTCCGGCCCCACCACCCATCGCACCCCGCCGAGGCGGAGCATGGTGTCAAGCTGGCCCGCGGCCAGGGCGTCTGTGGGTGTGAGGCCGTATGCCAGGGGTTCGACCAGGGAAAGTTCCCCCCAGGGAGCCGGAGCTTCCGGCGGGAGGTAGCCGTCTGCCAGCCGGAAATAGAAGTGCGACTCCGCCTGCAGGAAGGAGCCGTCGCCGACCCGGCTGAACGGGAAGTAAAAGATGGTCTCCCCGGGGTGGAGGTGCCGGCCAATCTGGGCCGGGGTGAAGAAGGACGGCACCCGGATGGTGGCGGCGGCCAGGGAGGGAGCGGGGATCAAGGCCACGATGGAAACGGCCAGAAGACCCCAGGCCACGGTCGCGCGGCCGGGCGTGCGCGCCAGGTACACCGCGATCAGAAGACTGCCGAGGAGGGCCACGTACAGCATGAAGCGCCCGGGCAGCGCAAACGACAGGATGGGATAGAGGTCGAGGATGCTCCAGGGAAGCGGTATCAGCGGCCGGCCATCCACATGCAGCACCGGTCCTAGCGTCGCAATTACGAGACACGCCAGCGTGTACGCGGTCACCCGCGCCCAGCGGTCGTTCCATAAACGCACGGCGGATACCGTCATCAAGGCTATCAGAAAGATCCCGAGATACCCCGCCTGTTCGGCGACATTGCCGGTTGAAAACAGGCGGCTCACGGAAGCAAAGGCCGCTCCGGTCCAGTTGAGGGTGCTCGGGACCACGAAATTCAACAGGTCGGTCGACAGCGCGGCGCGGGTGGTGGCGTTGATGGCAAACGGGGCGTGCCCGACCAGCGTGTACAAGATGGGAGCCAGCACCACCAATGCTAGGCCGTACCCCACCTCGATAGTGGTCAGAAGCGGCCGCATCTTCTTGCGGTCACGGACGACCACGAGGGCGATCAGCACAAACAGGCCGCCAAACAGCGTCACGGTGGTGAAGATTTCGGTGGAAATCAGGAACTGGGCCAGGAGGAGCGCGCCGAGGGCGACTTTGGGCGCCGTTCCCACGCGTTCGGGGTAGCGGCGCCAGACCCGCACCCCCAATAGCGCCATGAGCGGGATGAGAAAGGCGAGCGTCAAAAACGGGTGTGCCTGCGTCTGCCCGATCTCGAAGCTCGAGAAGCCCGTCAGATACCCGGCCGCCAATGATGGCAGGTAGGCCCCGCGCGTCAGCTCGCGGGCGAGCATGAACGTCGTATAGGCGGTGAGCGCGGGAGCGGCCAGGGTCAGGACGTTGTAGGAGACCACCGGACCGAAGGCCAGAGTCACCGGCGCCAGGACAAGGGCCGGCAGAGGGATGGACGTAGTCCAGCCCATGTTGATGGGAGTGCTGCCCCAGACTCCGGTAAGCCGGAGCGGATTAAGCCCCCCGGCGATCGCGTGCGGCCACCACGCCAGCGACCACATGAACACATTCAAGGGATCCGTTCCGGTTCCGATGTACCGGGTACCGAAGTGACCGACCAGCGGAAGACCCCAGTATACGAACGCCAGCACCGCGTAAAGCGCCAGTGCGGCCAGGGACAGGAGCCGCACCGAGCCGGCGCTTGGGGCTGAATGTTCGGGGGCGGCAGGCTGCCGGGCCCGCGGGCGTCCGTCTTCTTCCACCGACTACTCCGGGGTGTCCATGCCTGCGGTCTGGCTCCTCTTCGACTGCCCGGATTGATAGTCAGGCAAGCTCAAGCGTGTGTCGAACGCATCCCATCTGCGGATGCCCAAGATACCGGGAGACGGCCGTCAGATTGTGCCGCGATGCGTTTGGCCTCCGGGTGGGACTCGCAACGGGTCCGGCCCGCACAGCGCCGCATCGTTCCCCATTTAACCATAGTGAGCCGCCTTGTGGTCGGGACGACGCCGGAGCAACCTCCAAGACGCCGAAAAAAGAGCCCGACAGATAAAGGGGCCGGGCGCGGGTCTTCGAAGTAGACCGCCAATACGTGCCGCTTCGGGCCCACTGGGCCCGATCATCATGGCTTCTCAACGGGCCGTCCCAACGCGGACACAACATAGAAAGCAAAATGCAGAGCCGCATGGACGAATGGAGAGGTCGAAAAGGGGGTTCACCATGGAGTCTTCACCATCGACATCGTCGGCAGGATTTGTACCTTCGAGCCAGATCCTGCGCAAGCTGGCCGAGCAGACAGCCAAAATGGGGCAGCCGTCGGAGCTGCCGTCACTGAAGACGGTCCGCCGGGGAGGGTACGACCCCGCCGAAACAAGAGCCCTCCTGCTGGAGTGGCAGGCGGACATGCAGCAGTATGCGGAGCTTATTACGTTTCTGCGCTCGGAGCTCTCCACCACCTCGGGGGTGTTGGCGGAGGCCAACCGGAGGATCAGTTCCCTGACCGAATCCGTGTCAAACTTGGAGGAAGAGCGCTCCGCAGTTCAGTTGGAGCTCGAGTACGCCCGCCAGGGTGTGCCCGTGAAGGCGGACACGGACATGGCCCGGGAGCTTCGCGACGCGCGCGATGAGGTAGAGGCGCTGCGCGCGGCGCTCGCGGAAAAGGAAGCGGCCGGGGACAATCGGGAACCGTCGGGGGAGGCGGAACGCGCCTTCGCCCAACAGGCGCTGGAGAGTGTGCGCGAGGAGCTCACCGGACTCGAACGCGAATACGCGGAGCTGCAAGAGGTTCATCAGCAAGACGAACGCGAAATTGCCCGGCTGAAGGAAGAGCGGCAGACCGGGTCGCGGGCGGTCGACGCGGATCTCATTCAGGAAGCCATCTTGAGTGCGCAGCGGTTTGCGGCCCAGCTTCGATCAGAGGCCGAGGTTCAGGTTACCCAGTATCTTGAGCGGGCCGAAGGTGAGATGGAGCGCCGGCGGGAGGCCCTCATCAGCCTGCGGGAGGAGCTGACGGCTCTGAAACAGTCGATGGCTGACGAGATCCGCCGGCAGGTGACCGGCATCGGCCGCGCCCTCGAAGGATTCTCCGACGAAACCGGACGCATCCTCGCCAGTAGTGCCGCCGAGGATGCGAAGCTGCCCCCGCCGATGGACGCGGTCGTGATGCGGCTCGACGAGCTGCGTGACGCCGAGATGCGCAAGAGCCACGCACGATCGGCCGGGTAGGGATTTCGGAGCGCCCCGTCCTCAGACGGCAAGCCCGGGTTCATGTCTCGCCGGTCCGGCAGGATCCACGATCGGGAGGGACGAAAGCCCCCTTGATTTTCTTATGCGCGACAGGGGCTCTGGCAGGCGTCGGTCGGCGTGTCGAGGGGGCCGGGGATGAAGCGCTGGTCCTGGGTCCTTGCGCTGGGCGTACTGGTCGTGTGGCTGGGGCTTGGTGTCCTGGTGCTTCGGGGGGCCGTGCTGCCCCACTTCGAGCGCAGCGATATTGCGTTTCTCTATCGGGCCCGGAACCTCTACACGCATGGCCTTCCCTATTTTCAGCTGCGGATCGAGTATCCGGTCGTGCTGGGCTGGTGGATGTGGGCGACCGCCTGGGTACCGGGACCCGGTGGATATCTGGCCGCCAATGTGCTCGGCCTGTCTTTGGCGGCCGCCGGCATCACGGTGCTGGTGCACCGGCTCCGTCCCGCTTTTCATCAGTGGTGGACGGTTTTCCCGCTCCTGTCGGCGTTCGCGTTTGTGAATTGGGATCTGCTGGGTATCCTGGCCATGGTCGGAGCCTGGGATGCGTGGACGCGGGAGCGTTCGGCCTGGACGGGAGTGTGGCTGGCCGTCGGCACCGCCACCAAGCTTTTCCCCGTGATCGCCTGGCCGTTCATGGCCTATGCCTGGTGGCGAGATGGCCGCCGGCAGGATGCGGGGCGGATGACCGTCTGGGCGGTCGCGGTGTGGGTGGCGCTGAACGCGCCGGAGATGCTCGGGGCGTGGCGGAACTGGTCCTGGTTCTGGGTCTTCAACTTCACGCGCTCCTCGAGCACCGACCTATTCTGGCTCCTTCACTTGAACCACGCGCTCGGGCGGCTAGGCATCGACGGTCTCTCTCTCTTTATCGTGGGCGGAGCCACCGTGTGGGCATTGCGGCGGATGGCGGCGGGATGGGGCGCGCCGGCGGCCACCGCGGCCGTTATGGCCGCCTTCTTCATCGTCAACAAAGTCTTCTCGCCGCAATACATGCTGTGGATGGCCGCAAGCGGCGTCCTGGCCGGCTGGACGCCCGCCACCCTGGGACTTTTGACGCTCGGAGGAATCGGCGATTGGGCGACGCACTTTGCCGCCCTGCAGATTCCAGGGGACATCAGGCTGGGCGCGATTCGGGCGGCGCGAACGGCAGCCGTGGGCGTGGTGGCGGGCGTCGCTGCGCGCTACGGCGTTCTGGTGCTGGCGCTCATGAGGAGCCGGGAGCCCCGGGGAGCACGGGAGGCGCCGGCGCCGCCCTGACGATTCGGCGCGGGCGCACCTGCCCGGCAAGGTGCCTGCCGGTGGCCCCGGGCCTCCGTCCTAGCCGACTCCTCCCTGCTTTACCGGGGCATTGACGCCAATGGACGGCCCGGCGGCGCTCGGACACGCCGGTCGGCTCCCGTCGGCGCGTTCGACGTAAGGGAAGTCGGTGACGCGGGCCGGAAGACGCCGACGGACCGATGACCCTCATCCAGTCGGTGGCGCGGGACCGGAGCGGCAGTTGGCCCAGGTTTCTCCTGGTCGAATTTCGGTGAGACTGACTTCGAGACAAAAAAACTGCACAAACTGTCGACATTTCCGGATTGACGTCGTAAAGTAAACGCGGAGGCTCCGGCCTCGATTTCAATATCCTGCACGGGCAAACTCGACGAAAGTCGAGGACGCAAAGCTACGGACCTAACGGGTGAGAGCCCCAAGGCCGCCGGGCTGCCAGGAGTGCCATGAGCACACCAGCGTCTGACCGTCGGGAATGCACGGAGGCGCTTGGCTCATGGACCTCATATGCACACCCGTCGCGGTATCGCCGCCAAAGCCGGCAAATATGACGGGTGATGCCACCGCCCGAACGTGCGCTGCCTTTCCCCCTGGAGGTGACGGCGCATGACTATGCCCGAGCCGTCCCTTGAGGTGCGCACGGTCCTGATTGACGACTCGCAGGCAACGCGCGAGGCGCTGGGCCGCCTGGTCGCCTTTGCCGGCGGGCGCATCGTTGCCTCCTACGGGAGTGCCGAGAGCGCGCTCGAAGCGTTGGCCCCGGCCGACGTCATCGTTCTCGACTATCAGCTGCCCGGCATGGACGGGATCGCCGCCGCCGAGGAGATTCGCCGGAACAATCCCGATGTATTTCTCGCCATGATCACGGTGCTTGACCATCCGCTGGTGCGCGACCGCGCCGGCCGGGCAGGCATTCAGGCCTTTTTGGGCAAGCCGGTCAGCCTCGCGCAGGTGGGAGCGCTGATGAGCATGGTGCACGCTCAGATCCGACCAGACCGGGTGCTGGCCGGTGACGAGCTCATTTCATGGCTCCTAGAGGAGGACAACTGATGGCCGATGCATCGTGGTCCCCCCCACGAGAGGAGAGCCTCGAGATGACGGGACGGCCTGCCACGGCCCGCGTCGATGACCAGGGTCAGCTGACCGTGCGAGCCGCTGCCGGCTATCCGAAGGGCACGGCAACGCTCCGGGTGGACCCGGAAGCCGACGGCCGTGTGCGTATATTCGTTAATGGTAAAGAGAAGAAAGGCGAGGTCACCGTCTCCGAGTCGGAGTTCGTGACCGTGCGGGCCGAAGGAGTGCCGCCTCGGGCGGCCTTTGACATCTACACGTCTGACGATGGGCTCCGTGCCGATCTGGTGGCCGTTTATGAGCCGGGCCTCAGAGTTCGGATCAGGGAGACGGATCCGAGTCCGCGGCTCACCATCACGACGGAGGCCGAGTCGACGACCCCCGCACCCATCTCCGTGGCCCTGGTGCTGCAAGAACTGAAGCGCCTCGGCATCCGGTTCGGCCTTGTCTCCCTGGCAGACATCCGCGCCTTCTTGGATCGATGCGAGACCGGCCAGATGCTCGTGGCGGAGGGGCAGACGCCGGTGCCGCCGATTGCCGCCCGCTTCGAGTCCGCAGACGCAAGTCTGGATGGGACCACGAATGACTCAGGGGCCGGACGCGTGGAGGCCGGTCAGCGGCTAGGGCGCATCGTGCCCGCCGTGTCGGCCCGTGGCGGCGTCAATGTATTCGGTGATACCATCCCCGCGGAATCCGAGGCGTCAAGGCTCCGAACCCTTGGCGCCATCGAGCCCGGCCCGGAGCCGGGTGAGCTCATCGCCTCCAGGGCGGGCCGGTTCTTTTACCGGGGAGACTACCTGTGTGTGGTGCCGGAGCATGTTCTGACACCGGATGACCTGACGGGCGCCGACGACCCGGTGCATGTTCGCGGCGACGCGATCCTGCGCGGCGACTTCGCGAACGCGCGCATCGTGGCCGAGGGCCGCGTGGTGGTCGAGGGGTCTCTCACCGATGCGCTGGTGGTGTCGGGACATGGTGTGGAGATGACGGGGGACGTTGTACGGACCACACTCATAGCCGGTCTTGACGATGTTCTCACGCGAGAGGCCCAAGAAGGGTTTCAGCGTTGGGGCATGGCCTTGTCCGAGATTGCGAGCACCGTCCGCGAGGCCGGCCGACGCTCACCCCTGTCAGCGCGCCTGCAGCCCGGCCGCCTGGTGGTGCGGCTCGTGCAGCAGCACTACCCGAACTGGGAGGCGGACAGGACCTGGATCGGCTCCATGCTGGAGCATCCGACCCTGCTCTTGAGTCCGGCGGCCTGGGACGTGCTGCGGGAGCTGGAGCGGGTGACGGATCTGACTTACCTGCAAAGTCTCCCGTCGCTGGGACCGCTCGATCTGCTGGTGGACTTCCTCCAAAATCCCTGGCACGACGTGGGCGAGGCTTTCTGGGCGCTTCCCGGTCTGGTGCCCGGCATCGCGGTGCTGGGGCACGTGGACACATCGCTCGTGCGGGCCACCGGAGACGTAACCGTGCAGAGCGCCTTTGCATCCACGCTGGAGGCGGGCGACCGCATCGCGGTAAGCGGATCGCTCATTGGCGGCTTCACCATCGCCGGCCACAGCGTGCAGGCTCGCCAGATCGGTCACCACACGGGCATTGAGACCACCGTGCGGGTCCACGACCCCATGGGCGAAATCCGCGCGGAGAAGCTTTCGGCCAACACCGTGCTGCGGGTGCACGACCACTCGCGCCGCATCGATGGGGACGCCGTCCGCGTGGTGGTGCGCCACGACATGGATGTGGACATGGCTCCTGCAGACGATGCCCCGCGGCCCGCGTCCGGGGTCGCAGAGCTCCAGGGCTGACACATGGACCCACTGAAAGGAGGTGAGATACGTGCGCAGCTGGATTAACGCCCTAGCTCTCGGCATATCCGTGCTGGCCCTGTCGGCCGCAGGATTCGCGGCCGGGGGACAGGCCATCATAGGGGCCAGCGGGAGCGGGACGGCCACGCTCATGGCCGCAGCCGCGGGGCAACGGCCCACGACTGCTCCCTGGTCGGGCCACAGCCTGGGCCGCGGGATGATTCTCTGGTACTGAGCGCGCGCCGGTCACAAGGCCGGTGCCGTGAGAAGGGGGAGCGATGAAGGAGCAGACGGCCACCGTCGAGGCCCTGGGCGACCGCGCCATCATGATGATGGAAGAGGAGCGCCGCCGCATAGGGCGGGACCTCCATGACGGCCCGGTGCAAACCCTGACCCAGGTGGCGATGCGGCTTGAGATCGCCCGAAGACTCCTGACAGCGGAGCCGGAGGCGGTAGAGGGGGAACTCACCCTGCTCTCAACGAGGGTGGTGCAGGCGGTGAACGAGATCCGCCAGCTCATCTTTGACCTCCAGCCCATCGCCATCGACGAGGTGGGGCTTCTGGGCGCGGTCGAGAGTGTGGCCCAGGGCATCGAGCGGGAGGCCGGCATCGAGGTTCAGATTGACGACCACGACCTGCCGGCCACCATGAGCCTCTCCGGAGCGCAGCAGGTGTTGATTTTCCGGCTCTTGCAGGAAGCGCTCACGAACGTGGTCAAGCACGCCGGTGCGCGTCACATTCTGGTCCGCTGGGGATGTGCGCCCGACGCCCTCTCGGTCGAGGTAGAGGACGACGGTCGCGGGTTTCCCGAAGAGCAGTCCGCGACGCACCATTTTGGCCTGCAGGGCATGCGTGAACGCCTGCGGCGGGTGGGCGGGGACCTCGCCATCCGTTCCCGGCCCGGATCCGGGTCGGTAGTCAGCATTCGATGGCCTCGGGATCCCGGCGCATGACACGCCCGGGTAGCGAGGTCCTCGATCGCGCACAGGAGCTGTTGAACCGTGGCTGGGCGGAGGCGGCCCGGGAGCTGGTGGAGAGCAGCGGCGGGTTTCGGGGCAGGCAGGCCTGGCGCTCATCGAACCTGGTGGCCAAGAGCTTCGTGGTCCGCGAGGACCCGGAGACGGCGGCTCGATGGTTTGCGCGGGCGGAGGAAGCGCTGCCGACGGACGCCCCGCCGGGGGCGGCCCTTGGCATTGGCATGAATCGGGCCATGGTGGAAGTGCAGCGGGGCCACTATGACCTCGCCCTTCGCGGCATGGGTGCCCTGGAACCGCTTTGTCGGACCTCACCGGACATGCTGGTGGCCCAGTACTGGATCAACCTGGCGGTGTGCCAGCTGAATCTCAACTACTTCCCGTCGGCCGAAGGGAGTCTCGAACGCGCGGAACGGCATCTCCGGGGTGCTGGCGGCCCGGTGGCGAGAGCCGTGTCGGTGAATCGAGGCATAGTCCTGGCCGAGACGGAACGACTGGACGCGGCCCGTGCACTGTTGGTGCCCGCCCTGGAGGGGGCCCATGACGCCGACCGTCTGAGGGTGCTGGTGGAGCTGGCGCGGCTTGAGTTCCGAGTCGGAGACGCGGCCCGGGGGATGGATTGGGTCACGCTGGCAGTCCAGCACTTCTGGACATCCTGGATTGCCTTTCATGGCGTGGAGCTCGGGTACGTCTGTGAGGTGGCGGCCATGCTGGCCCGCCATCTGGGCGACCATGACCTCTCCCGTCGGCTGGGGGAGCGGGCCCTCATCCGGTACGGACAGGCAAGTCTCTGGCGAGAGTGGCGCGGGCTTTCGACGCGCATGGAAGAGTGGGCAGGCTCCCTCGACACGGGAGCACCGTCACAGGCGCCGGCCGAGGCAGACGCGTTGCGAGAGTTTTTGACCCTGATTGACTTCATGGCGGCACAGGACCTGGTAGAACCGGGTGCCTCGCTGATTTCCGATCTTCGCATCCAGACGGTGGAGACGATGGGCGAGATGGACGGGGAGGCAGGCGGCAGGGCGCCTTCGAGTGAGGATCGTTTCCCTGACGGGTTCGTGTGGGTGAGTCGGCTGGCGGATGTGGGGCTCGGCGCCATGGAACCGGATGTGGCCAGTCGGCCCGACCGATCGCCCGCGGCCTGGGCCCGCTTCACGAAGCACCCCGAGCTGAGCCTCAGGCTCCTTCGAGACATGGACCTCTCACCGGACGTGCGCGCGGCCATCCTGGACCATCATGAGTGGTGGAACGGACAGGGGTTTCCGGCGGGAAAATCGGGTGCGGCGATACACCCCTGGGCCCGGTGGTTTCGCGTGGCGGACGTTTTTGCCCGCGCCCTTGCGCGCGGCCAGACCCACTCGGCGGCGGTGGCGGAGGTCGCGCTGGCGTGCCGCGGCGGAGAGCTTGACCCCGCTGGCGGGGAGCGGTTCCGCCTGGCGGTCGGCTCCCTCCTCGACAAACACCTCATCGAGACCTTCTAATCGCCTAACCGCCTAACCGCGACCGGCTCGGTCAGGAAGACCCCGCTATCCGCTGCCCCTCTCCGCTTGAGGGCGCCAGCACCGTCACTTCGCTGGCTGCCTCCCCGCGATCGGGCCACAGACGGTGCTTGACCAGTGAGAAGACGGCGGCCACGCCATCCCGCCATCCGATTTTCTTGCCCTCAGATTTCCGGCGGGCGTCGTAGCTGATGGGCACCTCGATAATCATCTCACCGCGTCCAAGAGTCTTGGCCGTCAGCTCGGTTTCGATGTCGAATCTGTCCGCGGTCAGCGGGAGATCGAGGATCACGTCGGCGCGAAACGCCTTGTAGCACGTCTCCATGTCTGTGAGGTGGGCATGGAACAGGAGATTCGTCAGAGCCGTCAGGGCCCGATTGGCGGCCCGGCTGGTCATGGTCATGGCCCCGGTGCGGTCGAGGAAGCGGGAGCCGAACACGACCCGCGCCCGCCCCTCCTCGATGGGGGCGAGAAGGCGCGGATAGTCCTCCGGGGAATATTCCAGATCGGCATCTTGAATGAGGACGACGTCGCCGGTGACCTGCCTCAGACCCTCGCGGATGGCCCGGCCCTTGCCGCGGTTGACGCGCTTCAGGACCGCGACAATGTCGCCGTGGGCCGCTATCTGGGCCCGGATGATGTCGGGGCTGGTGTCCTGGGACTGGTCGTCGATAATGACAATCTCATAGGGCCACCGGTCCGCCACCGCCGCCCGCACACGGTCGAGGAGGGTGTCAAGGGTCCGCTCTTCATTAAATACGGGAATCAATATGGAAACTTTCAAGCCCGGCCCTCCATCCCCAGCCACGCTGCCGTCACTATAACAGGAACTGGCATTTCTGCGCTCCATCTCGGTAAACGCGCGCGCGCCGCAAGAAGTTCTTCCCCCGCCGGGTGTGGGCAGCAAGGTGGCGGTCAGGGCAGGTTGTTGAGGATGTGGCCCGAATTGTTGAGGCTGTGACCGACGGAGTGGCCGAAAAAGCCCAGCCCCACAATCGCTCCGATGGCGACCAGGATCAGGATGAGTCCGTATTCGACGAGGGCCTGGCCGCTCCGGTCTTTTAGTCTCCGACGCATCCGATTCAGAATGCGCCTGAGGGAAGCACTCACGATTTCGCCAGCCTTTCGACACGACTAGTGGCCCCATTACGACATCTCCCGAAGAATTCCTGTACTGCGTACACGGTTTTTGAGCTGAACGAGCCGCGCCGCGGGGCCGCGCGCAGGATGAGAAGGCCGACAGGCTGAGCCGCCAGCCTTTCGCGAACATCCCGCCCGCGGCCCGCGGGCGCTGCTGTACACGGCGTGTTGCCGGCAGGGGACGCGCCCCTGACGCTGGCCGGGAGGCTCACCGCCGCCCCGGTGCCTGCAAAGCCTGATCTCCATAAGCAGCGCGGGGCAGGAAACAAGAGACCGGGGTCGGATCGAAGAGGGCGTCCCGCTTCCGACAGGCCGCCATGTCCCGAAGCCCGCCTTCCTCTCCCGGTCCGGTCACGCGCGTCGATTCTTCCGTCTCTTCATCTTCCAACGATGGCCGAGACTGCCGCACGGGCCGGAGGACTCATGCCCGCGGCGGCGAAAGACGGAACCAACGAGGTGGCAGAGCTGCCTTACGGCAGGGTCAGCCGCCTTCGACTCCTTGGACGGCATGGAAAGGATGAGGGACTTGCGCCCCAATCGCCTGAAGCAGGCCCTGAAGGCCGGCAGCGCTCAGTACGGCACGTTTCTCAGTCTTCCCGACCCGCTGGCCGCGGAACGGGTGTCGCGGGTGGGATGGGACTGGGTGTTGATTGATATGGAGCATGGGCAGATAGACCTGTCTACCGCCGCCATGATGCTGGCGTGCATGCCGCAGGATGAGACGGCGCCAACCCCGCTCATCCGCGTGCCCCGGGCCTCCCACGATCACATCAAACGGGCGCTCGATGCGGGTGCTTTCGGCATCCTGGCGCCTATGGTCATGGATCGGGCGGAGGCCGAGATGGTGGCGGCGGCCACGCGCTACCCGCCCGACGGCAACCGCAGTGTAGCAGGCGGCCGGGCACCGACGGCTTTCGGGGTGACCGCCCCCGAGTACTTCGCGCAGGCCAACCGGGAAATCCTGACCCTCATCCAGATCGAACATATCGACGCGGTGGCGCGGGCAGACGCCATCCTGTCGGTGAGCGGCCTCGACGGGGTGTTTATCGGCCCGAGTGATCTGTCGGCCTCGATGCACCTTCCGCCCACTCTCTCGCAGACTGATGGCGCGTTTGTCGAGGCGGTGCGGGAGGTGAGAGACGCCGCCCGTCGCAGCGGGGTCGCGGCTGGCATCATGGTGGCCGGGCTCGAGGATATCGAGCGCTGGGCCGCCGAGGGGTTCACGTATTTCGGGGTGACGAGCGAGCTAAGTTTCATGCTGGCGGGCATGACGCAGTTTCTGCGCCGCGTCCGCCCGCCGTCCTGAGATGAGGGGCGAGACGCCAGGGGGTCTTCCGTCCACGGTCGTCGACGCTTCCCAGGCGCTCCGGTCCATGCCGGCGCTGGCGGCGCGGATTACCGCGGCCGGTCACCGCCTCGTGTGGCCGGACCGGCCGCCCCGGTCCGCGCAGGATGTCTTCGAGTACATCAAAGATGCCGACGCCGTGATTGCCGGCGGGCGCGAGCCATATGGGGCCGAGGTGCTGGCGGCGGCGTCCAGGCTTCGCGTACTGGCCCGCACCGGCGTGGGCTATGACCAGATCGACCTGGCGGCCGCCAGCGCCCGCGGCATTTACGTCGCGACGACCCCCGGGACCCTGGAGGGATCCGTCGCCGATCATACCCTGCTGCTCATCCTGGCGGCCGTGCGCCGCCTCCTTCCCATGGATCACGCCGTCCATGAAGGGGGCTGGGAAAGGTTATCGGGATGGGAGCTGGCGGGACGGCGTCTCGGGATCCTGGGGTTTGGCCGCATTGGCCGCGAGGTGGCGCGGCGGGCGGTGCCGTTCGGCCTCCGCGTCTTGGCCTACGATCCGGAGCCGGATCGGGAGGCGGCCCAGAATCTTCAGGTGAGCCTCGCGGCCACCTGGATGGAGGTGGCCGCCTCGGCCGACATCGTCTCCCTGCACCTGCCGCTCCTGCCTGAGCTTGATCGGTTTGTCGGCCGGGATTTCCTGCGCCGCATGAAGCCCGGGAGCATCCTCATCAATACCGCGCGCGGGGCACTCGTGGACGAGGCGGCGCTCTACGACACGCTTGCGTCTGGACACCTGCGGGCGGCCGCGTTGGACGTCCTGGCCGTGGAGCCGGTGGGGCCCGCGCACCCGCTTCTCGGCCTGCCGAATGTGATCCTGACCCCGCACGTGGCGTCGTTCACCGACGAGGCATGGCTGCGGGTAGTGGCCATGGCGGTTGACAATGCCCTGGAGGCTCTCGCCGGGCGGGTCCCGGTGGGGGCGCTCAATCCGGACGTGAGAAGGTCAGGCGGGGGTGGCGCTCGTTGAAAATCCGGAGAGGAGAGCGTGAACATGGAAGTCCTTTTGGTTCACTACACGGTGCGGGCAGAGGACATGGACGGCATCCTGGCCGACTTCCGGGAGATGTGCGAGGCGGTGGCCGAAGCGGAGCCTGGGTGCGTCACGTACCGCATCCACCGCGACCAGGAGAACCCGAACCATCTGTGGCTTTATGAGGCGTACGACAGTCCGGGCAGTCTCGAGGCCCATATGAAGACGCCGCACTTCGAGCGTCTGGTGGCCGGCCGGATCCGTCCGAAGATCCTGGACCGCGAACGCTTCCTGCTGTCGCCGGCGGTGGAGGCGCGGCCGGGCGGCTGAGCGGGCATACGTGTGCTTCCGTCTCGAGCAATAAGATCCGGCCGTTAGGGAAAGAGACGCCCGCGCCATGCCGCGTCCTGTTGGCAATCCGCTTCCCCTTGTGCCCCCCGACGAACGACCGGACCGTGGCCATGCGCCGGGCCGGCCGCGCCAGACTGCCCTGGCGCCCGGTTGTTTTGGGGCCCGCCGGGTTCCGGTCGAGCGCATCGGCTCCGGTCTCCGGGCCCGACCCGCTGGGCAGCAGGTCTGGCTCGCGGGCGCGCTACTGCGCCACCTGGCGGCGCGCGGTCATCGTGTTGGCCGCGTCTCGGTCGCGCACCGCCAGGGCCCCGAACGCGCCTAATACCGTTAGGATGGCGGCGCACAAAAACGCCGCGTGATAGGCGTGGAGTCTATGTCCCCCGGTCGGTCCCAAAAGCGTGATCAGCACGGTGGACAGCGCCGCCACCCCGACGGCCCCGGCGGTCTGCCGCTGAGTGTTGTACAGGGAAGAGGCGCGGCCGGTGTCAGCGCGCGATATGCCGGCGAAGGACGCCGCCTGCAGCGGCAGGATCACGTACGCCCAGCCGACTCCGCAGCAGAACATGAGCCCCCGGACCGTCCACAGGCTGGTCGTAAGTTCCAGGCGGGTGAACAGAAGCAGGATGAGGGTCATGAAGGCCAGTCCGCCGACCATCATCCGGCGGGGCCCGACGCGGGGATACAGCCGTACGGCCAGCCGTGACGCGAGCAGCACCCCCACCGCTTCCGGGAAGGTGGTGAGGCCCGAGGTGAGGGCGCTCTCGTGGCGGGCCACCTGCAGGAACTGGGGCATCACGAAGAGGATCCCGAGAAAGGCTGCGGTCCCGAGAAACGACACCACATTGGTGGACCGGAAGAGGCGGTTTTGAAAGAGCGACAGTTTCAGCATCGGGTGGGGCCGGCGAAACTCGACCGCCACCAGTGCGGCGAGCATCGCGAGACCGAGGAGTCCGGCCAGAAGTACCGGCCGCGCCGTCCACGACAGGAGAGGCCCCTCACTGAGTGCGTACAGGACGAGAGAGAGCCCGATGCCGGTCAGGAGAAACCCGGGCAGGTCAAAGCGCCCGGTGCCGGGCTCGCGGTATTCGGGCAGTCTTAAGAGGCTGAACGCGAAGGCGGCTATCCCGATGGGAACGTTGATGTAGAACACGAAGCGCCACGTGAGAGACGTCACCAGCCACCCGCCCAGCACCGGTCCCGCGGCGGGCGCGATGATGGTGCCCAGCATCAGAACGGACGAGGCGCGTGCGCGCTGGGCGGGCGGAAACGCGCGCCACAGCATCGCCTGCCCAACCGGGGCCAGCATGCCCCCGCCGATGCCCTGCAGCACGCGAAATATGACCAGCGCGCCGAGCGACCACGACAGGGCCGCCAGCACCGACGCGCCGGTAAAGATGACGAGGGCCGCCAGAAACGTGCGTTTGGTGCCCACCCGGTCGCCGAGCCAGCCCGAGGCCGGAATGAAGATGGCCAGGCTCAATAGGTAGCCGATGACCACCCAGTCCGCCCGCTCGGGGGTGGTGTGGAACTGACGGGCAATGGCGGGCAGGGCGGTATTGACGATGGTGCTGTCCATGATGGACATGAACATCGCCGCAACGTATGCGATGGCGACGGTGGTCTGCTCAGAGTAGGGGCGCGTCACAATTGCCTCCGGAAATGGGAAACCCTGAAGGGACTCCACGGACCCCACGCATTCAAATCTGGAGATCTCAAGGTTTCCCATTCTATCATGGGGCATCGAGGTGACCGGTATTGACGGGGACATCCCTTCCGGGACGGGCAGGCAGAACCGGCGCTTCCCACCGTGGCAGCCCCCGGGCGTGGGTGTGGTCCGGGCTTCTGGCACCACCGCTCCTGGCGGCCGTGATCGCCTGGGAGACGGTGAGGGAGCCTGCCGTCAGCGCCGGCCGCCAGTCTATCAGTCTCCTTTCCGAGGGCGCGCGGGGCGGGCTCCTGCGAGAGGGGGAAGTGCTGGCGGGTCTCCTCGTGCTTCTGTTCGCGTGGGGGCTCTCCCGTCGTGCTGCCGCCCCGCGCGCACTCTTGTGGGCCGAGTTGGGCGTGGGGATGGGGCTCTCGCTGACCGGGTTGTTCATCGAGCAGCATCTGCCAGCGCCCGGCGCCTTTCGCGTGCCCAGTCCCTGGGGCTACCTGTCACGGGTGGGCATGGTGCACATCGCGGCGGCCCTCCTCCTCTACACTTCGCTCTTTGGAGCTGCCCTGGCGTCTGCGCTTAAGCCGTCGCCGGTTGGCGGACGCGGGTTTCGGGTCATCTCCGGGGCCGCGGCCATCCTCCTCATCGTGCTCCTGCCGGCATTTGTGGCGGTGGCGGGCACGGGGGGCCCTTCCGGATGGCTGGAGCGCGCCGCGGCGCTGGTGGCGATGGGCTGGCAAGAGGCGCTGGCCGTGTCTGCCGGACGACGGCGCGGCGTACCCGACCCCACGATCTTGTAAGCTGACGCTCGCCTAACCCCTGTATGTTGTGGCATCATGCAGGAGACAGGCAGGATGAGCGAGGAGGGGCCGCATGCCCGAACTGAGCGCCGTCCAGCGGGAGGCTTTTGCCAACAAGGTCCGGCAGGGATTCAATACCACCGACGTGGCCCTCGAGTTTGGACTGATGACGGCGGAGGTGTCGGAGGCGTTCAACGCCTGGTATCGGGGCCAGGACGTGGGAGAGGAACTGGCCGACATCCTGATCTACGTGGCCGGACTCGCCGAGATCCTGGGCGTCGATCTCGACCACGAGGTCCGCCATAAGCTGGCCATCAATCAGGAACGGGTGTACGTTCCCCTGCCGAATGGGACGCTCGTGAAGCGCTCGCCCGGCTGAGCTGCCCTCGCCATACGGCCGCTCGACGGAATGGTCGGCTCAGGGCTCCCAGGGGAAGCGGCCATCCCAGACAATCTGCCGGTAGCGGAGAGGGTCGGTCGCCCCTTCCGTATTTACGACCAGGATCCGTGAGGCGGCGTCGAGTCCCAAAGCGGCCCGGAGGTTCCCGTCTGGTCCCTCCTCCATGACGACGCTCACAAGCCCGAGACCCACCGCCCCGGACTCGCCAGCGACCACCCGGGGGTCACCGGCCAGGGGGTGGCCCAGAATACGCATGCCGCGAGCGCTTACCGGGTCATCCACCCGCACGAACACGTCTGTCAGCTCTTTCAGGATGTCCCAGGCCAGAGGATTGCCCACCCCGCAGGAGAGGCCCGCCATGACGGTGGCAAAAGGCCCCGGTGTCGACACGAGCCGCCCGTCGCCGCGCCGCGCCGACGCGTAAAAGCAGGCCGCCTCCGTCGGTTCGACCACCACGAAAACAGGCGGGTCAGCGCGAAACCGCTCCGCGAGAAACGCCATGATGGCCGCCGCGAAAGACCCCACTCCCGCCTGCAGGATCACATGGCTCGGCCGCGGAAGCGACACCTCCCTGCCTTCCACGAACATTTCAGCGGCCAGGGTAAGATACCCCTGCATGATGGCGAGCGGCATCTCGCGCCGGTCGCCCCACACCGTGTCCTGCGCCAGAACGTGGCCCGCCCGGACGGCCGACTCGGCGGCAAGCACGACCGTCTCATCGTAGGGAAGGTCCGTGACCGTCACCGTGCCTCCGGCGGCTTCGACGGCACGGACCCGCGCCGGCGTCGACCCGGCCGGCATGAACACGCGGGCGCGCTGTCCCAGTGTGCGGGCCGCCCACGAAATGCCCACGCCATGATTGCCGTCGGTGGCGGTTACGAAGGTGACCGGTGGCTCGAGGGCGGCCCGGTCGCGAAGGGCCGGATAGGCGGCCGAATCCGGCAGACCCCAGGCCCGCGTCAGATGGCGGCCAAGGCCGTAGGTCCCTCCGAGACTCTTAAAAGCGTGCAGTCCGAAGCGGCCCGACTCATCTTTGACTGTGACGGCTCCGAGGCCGAGGTGGGCGGAGAGGGCCGAAAGGGACACCGCGGGGGTCGCGGCATAGCCGGGCCAGCTCTGGTGAAACGCGAGGACGGCCCGCGCCGCGTCGAGCCCGAACGCCTGCCGGTGCGCCCCGGCTCCGTGACTCCGGAGGGGGTTTTTCACGTAGTCCAGCATCAGTCGGCCCGCGGCTCGAGCCCCGCCAGCACCTCCAGAAGTTCCTCGCGGGTGATGCCGCCCAGATAGCGCGGCACGTCCACCGGTTCGAGTGCCGCATCCATGCTGCGCCGGGAGAAGGGGATGTCCACGAGCGCCTCCTCCACCGGCGCGATGTCCCGGTCGGCGAGAAAGTCGCCGTAAATCTTGGCCGACGCGATCCGTCCCTGCTGGGCCTCGATCCGTACCTCCACGGCGCCTCTCGGAAAGCGCACCCGGTTTTGAAAGTTAAAGGGTGGGGAGGCCCCGAAGTTCCAGCTCCACTGTCCGAAGCGAGTCTCCACCTCGTGCTCCACTTCGGCCCGTTCCTCGGATCCGAGGACGCGGGTGCCGCTTATGCCCTGGTTGTGGCGTCCGATGTGGTGCAGAAGACGCTCGGACACGACGGCCATGCTGGTGCCCGTCGGCAGGTGGGGAAGGATATTGGTGACGCGGCTTCGCACAGATTTGATGCCTTTACTGGCAATCTTGTCGGTCGGCGGGGTGAGGACCCGGGGCACCACCTCCAGGTCCTCGTCAAACAGGATGGTGCCGTGGTGAAGAATGTGCGTGCCGCTCCGGAACTGGGCGTTGCCCGAAAACTTGGCGCCGCCGATCGTGATGTCGTTGCGGCCGGTGAGCTCGGCCGCCACTCCGAATTCGGCGAGCGTGTCCAGCACGGGGCGCGTGAAGGCCTGGTAATCGCTAAACGGGTGCTGCCGGGTCTCTGCGATCAGGCTGAAATTCAGATTGCCCAGGTCCTGATATACGGCTCCGCCGCCGGAGATTCGCCGCACGATGGCGATGTGGTGGGCCGTGGCGTAGTCGACATCGACCTCCTCATACGTGTTTTGGAAACGGCCCAGGATGACAGCCGGCTCGTTCTGCCACAGCATCACAAACTCCTGGCCGGGGCCGGCGTGACGGACCAGCCAAGCATCAAGGGCGATGTTGAAATAGGGGTCGGTCGAGGAATTTTCGACAATGGTCATTGGCATGAAACGCGCATCCTTTCTCGTGCCCGGGGCGCCGTCTGTCGCCGGCCCGATGCGCGGGCCGGCGTGTGCGCCAAGATCCCCCGGGCGAACCCCGAGACGATGTCCTCACGCGCGCTTTTCGTGATGGACGGCCGCGAGGGCGAGACGCCAGCGGACAACCGACCCCGGTGGCTATCATCCTGCCACAACCCGGGCCGCGCGGGACCTCATCAGAAAATGATCGAAGCGCGGCTCACGCGTCTGTGCCCGGCGCGGGCGTGCGGCCAGCCGTCGCGGCCGCGGCCCGACCGAGTGCGTCCCCACGCCACGACCGGCTGCGGGCTAACAGGGATGACGGGCACCCCGCGCATCAGGCGAGGTGCCCGTCTCCTTGGGTCTCACACCACGACTCTGGGAGCGGCCACGGTAACGAGACGGGCCGTGAAAGCCAGCGTCCTCCCCCGTGCGGCTGCGTCCCGGCCTGCCGGCGAGCCTTGTGGCGTCGCTCCTCTAGCCGTGGACGGCCGAGAATCCCGGCACGCCGTCAAAGAGATACAGATTCTCGGTCTTGATGGGTTCAAACCCTGCCGCGAGAGCATTTTGCAGCAACTCCGCCACGTGACCCGGCTTCAAATCCTGGCCCTCGTCCGCCATAAAGCGACAGCGCCAGTGGTCGGTGCAGAACGTTTCCGGCAAGCCGTCGGGCCACACCTTGACCCCTCGATTGGTGATGACGCGGAGCCGAAGCGGACCTGCCGTGACCTGCCGCAGCGCGTCGCCCAGATCATCGGGCGCTTCCGGTCCCCAGTCGAGGAACATGTCGACGCCGAGCAGGTCTTTGACCGCCTTCTTGGACTCGGGATTCGGACGCCAGAGCGCCATCGGCTCCATGGCGGGGTAAGAGACCGGCTTTAGCACCCGAGGCATCTGTCCCAGCCGCTCAATCACGGCATCGGCAAACTCCGCGGTGCCGACCTTCTCCCGACTGATCCCGTCCTTGAATACGTCGGGGGTATGCACACCGTCTTCCATCGTCCTCAACCAGGCGTTGTGGACCCGCGCGGCCACGTCGGTCTGGCCCACGTGTTCCAGCATCATGACAGCTGCCAGCAAAAGACCCGAGGGATTCGCCGCATTCTGGCCCGCGAGGCGCGGTGCGGACCCGTGAATCGCCTCAAACATCGCGACCTGGTCGCCGATGTTGGCCGACCCGGCGAGGCCGACGGAGCCGACGATCTGGGCGGCCACGTCAGACAGCACATCCCCGTAAAGGTTGGGCGTCACGATGACATCGAACGCTTCGGGCGTGTCTGCCAGTTTCGCCGTCCCGATGTCGACAATCCATGTCTCATGCTCGATCTCGGGATAGCCGGCCGCTATCTCATCGAACACTTTGTGAAACAGGCCGTCGGTGAGCTTCATGATGTTGTCTTTGACCAGGCACGTGACTTTCCGACGGTGGTGCCGGCGCGCGTACTCAAAGGCATAGCGGATAATCTTCTCGGAACCCGGCCGCGTGATGAGCTTCAGACACTGGTACACCTGGTCGGTCTGCCGATGCTCGATGCCGGCATACAGATCCTCTTCGTTCTCCCGCACGATGACGACGTCCATGACCGGATGCTTGGTGTCCACAAACGGGTAGTAAGAAATGCACGGACGGACATTGGCGTAAAGGCCCAGCGCCTTTCGAATCGTCACGTTCAGGCTCTTGTAGCCGCCGCCCTGAGGCGTCGTGATGGGCGCTTTGAGAAATACCTTGGTGCGTCGCAGCGAATCCCAGGCGTGGTGCTCCATGCCCGTTTCGACGCCGCGCTTGTACACCTGCTCGCCAACCTCAATGGTTTCAATCGCGAGTGGTGCACCGGCGGCCTCAATGACGCGCAGCGTGGCCTTCATAATCTCCGGCCCGATGCCGTCGCCATAGGCGACCGTGATGGGAATCGGTGCTGTCATGGTGCGAGTCTCCTTCCGGGGGTCTGTCTACCGGCACTGCTCCTGATAATCGCTGCCGCCGCAAATCGGGCTCGGTTCAGACCCGCCGCGGCAGCTGAGGCGGGGACCCGGGGGGCGGTCCCGGACATGGGGAGGCTCTTTGTCCCCTCGTCCGGAGAGGCCGCATCGCCTCCGTTTGTGTCGAAGCCTGTGCCATCATCCATCACACGTTTCTCTCCTCTGTACCCAACGTGACGCTTTGCCCGCCCTCGGCGGCCCAAAGTATGGACCGGGGTTCCGGGCGCCGGGCTCCCTCGACGCTGCCTCCCGCGGCTGACAGCCTCGCCTCATCGCAGTCGCGCCTGACGCGCGACTGCGATGAGGCGCCAGGATCGGGCCGAGCCCGCTTGCGGCGCCACGGATGCCGTGCCGCGCGCCGGTCTCGCGCGAATAAGTCCAGACGCTCCGCCTTCGGCGGTCCCTTTTGATCGTGACGCGGCGCGGACGACGCTTCGAAGGGAGCGTCGCCGGCCCGGCGCATAGCCGCGCGCTGCCGGCGCCTATGGGTTGCACCAGACGCAGTCACCGGCAGACGCTTCAGTTAACCCGTCACTGCGGGCGGCGCTGGTGCGATACTCGCAGCGCGGACACGCCAGCACCTCCAAGCGTACCAAGTCGGTCGCCCGATGGCATCGTTCACAGGGAAGCCCCTTGACCACGTCCACCAGTCCCCATCCCGGCGACTGGCATTCGGGGCAGTGTGCGGCCAGACGCCGCCCGAGCTTTATGGCCACTTCCCGAAGCACCTCGCAGCGCGTGGGATTCATATGGGCGCGCATGTCGGTCTCGATGTGCGCCAAACCATCCGTGGACACGGCGGTGCAGCGGCTGAAGGCGTCCCGCAGCGCGTCGATGGTGGTAAGTCCCTTGAACACGAAACCCGGTTGCAGACCCGAGTTGGGCCGCACGACGAATCCGTGCGAGGGAAACTGCGCACGCGTCAGGAACTCCTGCACGTCCTCCACCGTCCGACCAGACTCCGCGCCAAAGTTGGTGCGAGAGCTCAGCACCCGTTCCACGACCTCGATGTCCAGCTCCTCATCGACGAAAGCCAGCAGCTCGAAGTCTGAGGCGACAAACGGCAGGCGGGGATCCGGCCCGAAGCTTCCTTCGCTGGCGAGACCGAGCGGGAGCCCCGCGCGTTCCATCCCCCAGCGCGCCTTGCGGAGCGCCACCTCTAAGGGAGAGCCCGGCCGGCTGACCTCGCCGGTGAAGGTTCCCAGGAGGTCGGTGTCGAGATCCGCCGGAACGCACACGTTCAGGCCTACTGCCGCATGCAGGGGAGGCTCCAGCACGATCTCCTTCTGGTGCTTGGTGGCGAGTGCGGCCGTCCGCCCGTCATATGAGTGAGGCTCTGTGCCCATTGCGCGACGCCCCTTCGGTAACTGGTTTCGAGCAGGAGGACCGGCCGGCCGGTGTGGCCCGGCGTCACCACCAAGTTAATACGACGTTAGTATCACGATATAAATGTCATATGTCAAGACGCCCCGCTTGCCGCACGGAGGTTCAGACCCGGGCTCCGGGGTCTTGCGCGAAACCCATTACCAGTCGGGAAAGGCCAAAAGTTCCAGCAGATCCCGGATGGCGCGGCCCCGCTGAGCCGGATGCCGCATCGGGAGCTCCGGATGAAGTTCGTAGCGGTTCTGGCGTCCGTCGCGGAAGCGGCTGATGTATCCAGTATCTTCGAGATCGTTCAGGATGCGCTGGACGGCGCGCTCCGTAATGCCGACGACACCCGCGATTTCCCGGGCGGTCATGCGGCCGCGGTTGCGGTACAGGCACAGCAGCACCTGGGAGTAATTGGTGAGAAACGTCCAGTCCGACATCCCCGCTACCCCCGGCCCCTTTAATACGACCAATATATCATGACAATACTGTCATAATCCACGACGACGGTTTGCTCGACCCGGTCGTCACGCTGCGACCGCGGCCGTTTGCCGGGGTTGCCGGACCTTCGTCGGGCGCCGCGCCTCTTCGTCCGGATCACGCCTTCGCATTCGCTGGCCCGACCGGTGCGCACTGCGGATCCGACCCGCCGGGGCTGATGTGCTCGGGCCTCCGCCCGCGGCGAGCCCTTGACCTGTCCTGGCACAGAGGCCCCGCACGCGGTTTTGTGCCTGTGGTTTTCGAGAAGTCAGCGGCGAACGATGAGCACGATGCCTCCGATGATAAGCACGAGGCCGGCCAGCATGTACCACGACACGTGCTCGTGCAGCACGAGCGCCCCGCCGAGCGCCACCAGAATGAAGTTCAGGCTGACGAGCGGGTAGGCGACCACCAGCGGCAGCTTCGAGAGAACAAAGAGCCACAGGAGGGCGGACACCCCATAGAGGGCAAACGCCATATAAAAAATGGGCTCCTGCAGCAGGTGCAGCCCCGGAGCGCGGTTGCGGACGGAGAGTTTCAGGGAGACCTGGGCGATGCTGCTCAGAAAGATGGACAGGAACGCTAAGGCATACGGCACCCACGCTGACAGGGACTCGGACACCGATCCGGCCATGGCCGTTCGACTCCATTTCGACAGATATTGACCGCTTACCATTAAACCAACCTGACGGAAGTCGGACAACGTCTTCCGGCCGAAGCTCTTGGCCGACGCGGCATCAGAGCGGTCGCACCGAAGACGCCCGCGCCCGCTCGGCCGAAATGGCGGCGATGATCGTGGCCGCCACAATCCCGAGTCCCGTCGCGGTGAGCACGGCTGTCGTGCCCTGGCTCTCAAGGAGCCATCCTACGCCATAGAGGCCGACGAGGCCCGCCACTCCCATGACGAAACGCTGGAAGGCAAAGACCGACGCTTGCTGTTCTCCGGGAATCGCGCTTCCGATGTGGGCGTCAAGGGCCATGTGAATGAACGGAGACCCGAGCCCGATGAACAGCACCGAGAGGTACACCCAGATGATATCGGGACTTTGAGCCAGCATGACGAAACCGAAGCCCGTAAGAGCCCATGCCGCCATGTATCCGCGTCCGAGCGCCGTGAGCTTCAGGCGGCCGGCCGTCCAGGCGAGGGCAATCGTGGAGAGACCGTAGAGAGTGGTGATAAGGCCGAACGTGAGCGGGCTCTGATGAAACCGCGTCATCACGAGCCAGGGCAGGCCGATGGCGTATGCGGGCCAGAGCAGATTCGAGAGACCGCGCAGGAGGAGCGCAGACAGGAGCCAGCGGTCGCGAGCGAGGGCCCGTCGGCCCTCCGACCACGCCAGCGGGCGGAACGAGGCGCCCGCCATCGTCAGCCGTCCGCGCCAGCTCCACCCGGCCAGCATGAAGCCCAGTCCCACGACAGCCAGCGCCGGTGCGAGACGCCCCGCCACGAGGAGCAGCGAGCCCGCGACCGGGGCTAGAATGCGGGGAAGCCGCGAGGCGATCTCGTAGTCCCGCGCGGCACGCACCTTGGCCCCGGGATCCGCCCGCCGCATCCACCAGGCCTGCGCCACCGGGACCGCGGCCGCATTGCCAAGGCCCTCGATAAGCGCCGCCAGCAGCAACAGCGCCAGGAGGTACTCCGGGCGGCCGGTGGCGACGGCCGTGGCACCAAGCCCGAGGAGAAGCGCTCCGCAAATGAGCACCAGTCGAGCCGGGTGGTGTCCGGCTCCCATGCGGGCCGGGCCCAGAATTCCCGTCAGCACCTGGGGCAATCCGTTCAGGATAAGGGCCACGGCGGCCAGTGGAGGCGAGTGGGAAATCCGGAGGACGCTCCAGGTAAGCACCACGGTAAGGGCCATGTCGGCCCCGTAGAGGCTTGCTGTCCCCACCAGAAATCGGCCCGCATCCGATGAATCGGCAGCCGGCCTGGCCGGAGACGGCCGTCGGCGGCCCGATTCGTCTTGCTGCACGGTCGCACCCCTTCTCCACAGCGTGGCCTCCGACGGCTGTCTTCGACTGTACGGCATCGCCGGAGGGAAGAGAAACGCATAAATCTGATGGTATTAATAGCGTTAGGTGATGAAAGCATGCACGAAGATCAGTGGCGGACCTTCCTCGCCGTGGCGCGCGATCTGAGTTTCTCCCAGGCCGCCGATGAGCTGCACGTGACGCAATCGGCCGTGACCACGCGGATCCGGACCCTCGAAGAGGAGCTTGGCATCCGGCTGTTTGTCCGGTCGGCCCGGCATGTGGCCGTGACGCCGGCGGGACGGGCGCTCGCCGATCGATTCCAGCGGCTTCAAGATCTGGCGGGGGAGGTGCGGGAGATGGCGGAGCGGGTGGCGGGCCTTGGGGAGACGGTGAGCATCGGATGCTCGACCTCCCAGGCTATCCTCATTGAACCCGTTCTGCGCCGCTTTCACGCTTCGCATCCCGATCTGCCGTTAAGGCTCAGGACGGGCCACTCGGAGGAGGTGCTGCGCTGGATGCGCGAGGGCAGCCTGGACGTGGCCATCACCTACTACGCGCTCCGACATCCCGCATTCACCACGTTGGAGCTGTACCGGGACCGGTTGGTCCTGGTCGGGCCCGAGTCGAGTCGCCTGCCCGATCCCTGCCCCGTGTCCGTGTGGCGCTCCCTGCCCTTGGTCTATGAGTCCTGGAGTGACGAGTTCGAGGCCTGGCGCCGGGCGGAGACCGATGCCGAGCTGTCGGTGGTGCGCGTGGACCACGCCGATGGATTCTTCCGGTTCATCGTGCAGGGGGGCCTGTTCGGCTTTACCCACGCGCGCCTGGCCGGCGCATATCGGAACCTGCTGCCCGTGCGCGTGGTCGCGTTCGAGGCCGCTTTCGACCCCCCTCAGCAGAGTGTGCATCTGGCGTGGGCATCAACTTCGGGTCAAAAAAGTGATCGCCTGGCGCTCGTCGAAGACCTTCGCGAGGCATTGTCGGACCGGTCGCTCTCCGCAAACCAGGCATCGGCGCCGGAACGATGACCCGAGGAGAAGGATCCCAAAGTCCCAAGGGCATTGCCGGACACGAAACAGGGAAGGACGGGAAACCGGTGACGCATCAGGACCGAGCGCGCATCCTGCTGTCGGACGACGTCCGGCGGCTCTTCAGCTGGGACGTGGCCATTGAGGCGATGCGGCACGTATTTCGGGATCTGGGATCCGGGCGCACCGGACAGCCTTCCCGAACGGTCATGGCGATGCCGGGCGGCGACGGCCTTCTCGCCCTCATGCCCGCCTGGGGACGGCCCTTCGCTCGCCGCCGCCCCATGATGGCGGTGAAGACCATATCGGTATTCCCGAATAATCGAGCACGGGGTCTCGAATCCCACCAGGGTGCCGTACTGCTCTTTGATGCCGAGTCGGGGCAGCTTCTGGCCGTGGTGGATGCCGCACCGCTTACGGCCATCCGCACGGCGGCGGTGACGGCGGTCGCCACCGACCTGCTTGCGGACAAGAGCGCCTCCAGCCTGGCGCTCTTGGGTTCGGGCACACAAGCCTATCTGCATCTGGCCGCCCTGCGCGAGGTGCGCCCCCTGCGGCGTGTACGGGTCTGGAGCCCGACACCAGCCCATCGGGAGGCACTGGCCCAGCAGGCCATCATCGTAGGCATCGAGGGTGAGGCGGCTGACGACGCCCGCGCGGCCGTACAGGACGCCGACCTCGTCGTCACCCTCACCCCGGCTCGGACCCCCATACTCGAAGGGGCCTGGCTGACGCCGGGAGTCCACGTGAATGCCATCGGGGCCTCGGTACCCGGCTTTCGCGAACTGGACGCCGAAGTGGTCCGGCGGGCCGACGTCTACGTGGACTGGCGGGAAGCCGCCTTGCGCGAGGCGGATGACATCCGGATCCCCATTGAAGAGGGGGTCGTGGGAGCTTCCCACGTGCTGGGCGATCTCACCGAAATCACGATGAAGGCGCCTAAGCGCCGCGGCGCGGACTCCATTACCCTCTTCAAATCGGTGGGACTGGCGGTGGAGGATGCCTACGCCGCCCTGGCCGTCTTCGATGCGGCTGAACGCGAGGGCAGGGGCCTTACGGCGGCATTTCAGGTGAGGCGGGACTGACTGAACCGGTTACAGGGAGAAAGGTCTCGGATCAGGTCCGACCACTTTTGCCGCATGCCTCGAGGCTCCCTTCCGAGGCGGGCTTCTTCTGGGTTTTCGCTGTCCGCGCGTAAGGCGGCATTCGTTAGGGACGGCCGGTTGAGGACGCGGCGACGCCGGCGCAGGGGTGGCTCCAGGGCCACGTCGAAGAAGTACGCGACGGGGAGACGGTGTGCAAGGTCGGTCGGGTCCTCGACCCTAAGCGGGCGTGCCTGATCCCGGCGGGCTTCCGATGGATTGAGACTGGAGCCGGGAATGGGGGATCGGCGCCCCCGGGATGGCGGCCTGCCGGCGCACAGACGGACCGACACTTAGGGTGCAGGCGGCGCTCGCCACGCGGGACGTGCGGGGGCGCGTGGCAGTGGACTCTCGGAAACCCATGCCCGGAAGACGTGAAAGGGTGGATGAGCCTGTCGATGCGGTCTCTTAAACGGGACATGGCCGTGTGGGTTGGCTCTACCAACCCGACGAAAGTCGGTGCCGCCGAAACCGTGTTCGCGCGTCTCGGCGTCCATCGCGTGGCGGGCCTGCAGGTGTCGTCGGACGTTTCCGTACAACCTCTCGGCGTCGAGGAAACGCGTCGCGGTGCCGTCATGCGGGCGCTCCACGCGCAGGAACTGGGCCGTGCCCGAGGGGTCATGGGGACCGACACGGCGGTCGGAGTGGGACTGGAAGGGGGAGTCGAACGAGCTCCTGACGGTTCAGGATGGCTCATCGGTGTGGCGTGCATTGTCATTGACGGCCAGGTTCTCGTCGGGTACGGGCCCCGGCTTCTTTTGCCGCCGGTCGCGGTGGCCGCGGTGGAGGCGGGAGAGGAGCTTGGTCCCGTTATCGACCGTCTGTCGGGGCTCACGGAAGCCAAAGCGGGCATCGGTGCCATCGGGTGGCTGACGAGCGGACTTGTGAGCCGGGAAGCCTCCTGGGTCGTGGCGCTCGGAGCGGCGGCCGCGCCGCTCTTCCATCCGGATCTCTATGCCGCCGGCCCGGCGGGCGCGGGTTAATTCTGCACTATCCCTCGGTTGTCCGCGACCGGGGGGTGTGTTTGCATGGAGTCGTGGAGAGTATGGACAACGTCGAGCCGCGGGCTGACGGTCGTAACGGACGGTCCGCGAGCATGATGGAGAGGGCCCGGCTCCTTTGGGCGCATGTGGCCGTGGCAGCGGCGTTTGTCGCGTTCAGCGCGGCCTACCTGTGGCTCTTTGTTCTCCGCTTTAGCGTCAACGTCGTGTTCTGGGATGACTGGAGCCAGGTGCCTCTGTTCGCTCGCCTTACGCTGGGGCGCCTGTGGGCTCAGCACAACGAAAATCGCATGCTGGTCCCCAATCTCATCACCTACGTTTTGGGTCGCGCCGACCACTTCAACGCGCGGACCGAAATGGTTGTGTCGGCCTTGATCCTGATGGCCGCCGTGGCCGTCCTCATGCGCGCAGGGCGAAGGTTCACGGGGAGTCCGTATCTCCTGATTCCCGTGCCGGTGATCATGTTCGGCCTCGTCCAGTGGCAGGATGCCCTGTGGGCTTTCCAACTCGCCTGGTATCTTATCCTGCTGCTCGTCATCACCGCTCTGGCCGCCCTCGGTCGAACCTCTCGGGCTCCATATGGGATCGCCCTCGCGTGCGCGGTCGTGGCCTCGTTCTCCTCGCTCCAGGGCCTCATCGTCTGGCCGGCGGGTGCGTTCTTGTTCGCGTGGAGCGAAGGCGGCTCGCGCCGCGCCCGCTGGCGGTCATGGGCAGCAACCGGTCTGATGTGCATGATTGTTTACCTGTATCGGTTTCATTGGTCCAATACCGGCGGCCCGTCGCCGCTTGTCAGCCTGGGGCGCCTGGGTGCCGACGCGCACTTCCTCCTCATTCTCCTGGGGACGATCGTGTACGAGACAGGGACGAAGCCTGGCTATGCGGGCGCATCGATTCTGGGCGGACTCGTGCTGCTGGTATGCGCATACACCCTGGCCGACTGGGTCCGCGGGCGGCGGCAGGGCCTCAACTTCCCGGTGGCGCTTATCATATTCGGTCTCCTGTTTGACGGGACGGTCGTCATCGGGCGGGTGGGCTTCGGTCCCACCCAGGCGCTGGCGTCGCGCTACACGCTGTACAACCTGCTGGTGTTGGGCGCCCTGTACTTATACTGGCTCGGCGTCCGTCGGACGACCGGGGTCCGGCCCATGGTCCGGGCGATGACGGCGGCCCTGGTTTTTCTCATAGCCATGGAGTGGGCGTCGGCCGTGGCCATCGCGCTTCCGGTGGCCGGTATCGAGCATCACCACAACGAGTGGGCAGCCGATATCCTGGTGAATGTGCCCCATGCTCCCAATCGGCTGATCCAAAAGACACTCTGGCCCGACCCCGCCTACGTGAGACGGGAATACCCGCTTCTCGTTCGCGAGCGCCTCTCCACCTTCGCCTCACCGGACCGGGCCCGCTTTGCCCGGCTGGGCGTCGTGCCGTTCGGTTACTTTTCTTTGCCGCTCGTGGTGCCGCCCGCCGCGCGAAAGGCGCTGACCGGTCATCCGGCGGCCCTCATGGCCTGGAAGGTTCTTTGGGCTGTCTACGAACAAACCCCCGCCGAACGCCGGCGGCTTCCGCCCTCCTCACCCGCCTTCGTTCAGAAACTGGCGGCCTGGGGGGTCAGAAAAGGTACTCACCCCAATCGGGACCAGATCTATTTACGCCGGTACCGGCACGAATATGCGCGGCTCGCCCTAACGGCGGCGCGAGGCGCATCCCGGCCTTAAGTCATTAGTATCGATGGCAGGGTGGCCGTGAGGCGACCCTATCCGGTCCGCGCGGCGGGTACCCGGCGGGACACACTCGATTGGGCCTTAAAGTTCAAAACGACCCGGGGCGGCCACGGCCGGATATGGCTGGAGGACGCCGACGCCGCCCCCGGGGTGGCCGCCGGTCCATGATGCGCAGGACCGTTGGGCCATGCGATTGCGGGTCTTCCTGCCCTGCGGCCGAGCCTCTGGTTTTGCTACGCTCCCATTGGCATCGGACGGCCTTGGGCAACCGTCAGATGTCGGCGAGTCGGGAGTCGTCGAAATGTACCGGGGCGTGGGCAGGTGCATGGGTGCAGGGAGGCTGTGCGAACGTCGCACCCGTTAGCGGGAGCGCTCCGTAGCCGCCGGTGACCATAACCAAGGGCAAATTGCCGCCCACGTTCTTTCGGGGTCGCACCGGTGCAGGAAGGATTCGGCGACTTCCGACGACTTAGTGGCGCACATGCGCCGCCGCCTCGGTGCCTCACGGACGAAGAGATGTGAGGTACCGAGGTTTTTTGTCGGGCTGCATCCGTGGCCGAGCAGGCAAATCGGGAAGCCAGCGAGCCCCACGGCACGGGGTGTAAGACGAGGGGCGGATACTTCCTCCTGGGGACACCTGTTTCAGGGTTCGATAGGACCGTTCTCAGTCGGGCTTGGTTGCCCGGTCAGCGCCGGCCCCCGGCGCGCGCGCGCCGGGCTTGACCGTTCGGGCGGCTCCCACGCACCGGGTGCGGGCACGGCCAAGATCAACCAGGGCCCACATCAGCTGATCGCGGGCATACGGGGGCAGATCTCCCGGCCCCAGCGCACGCACCGCCTCCCGCAGTTCTTCCGTGACCCGATCGAGCCCGGAGGAGATGTTGCACAGGACCTCGCGAGCCGGCTGGTCGCCGGGCCTCGGGGTCGTACGGGCGTTCTCAGGACTTCTAGGCGGCATGGTCCTTCTGCCTCAATCGCCGCAGCTCGCGCTCAAGCGCCGCCAGAACGAAAAGCCAGCGACGACGTCGCTCGGGCGGCATGGAATCTGCCTCGGGGCTCGCCAGAGCCCAGCGCGCCTGATGGAGGAAGAGCGCCACCTGCTGCTCTGTCGCCATCCGACTCCGGCCGCCATCGCGGGCCGGTGCCTCATAGCGAGTCTGCCGTTCGGGCAGGTCCACAAAAAGTTTCATCGTCACGCCTCCCTGACTTCGTCAACCCGCCGTGACCGCTGGATCCGGCGGCCGGGGGTGCGCCGATACAACGAGGCACCTTATACCATTCGGATAGACCCGCTTCCATCCGTCCGTAGGTCCGTCGGTCCGTCGGTCCGCCGATTCTTTCTTCTCCCGAACCGGCCGCAGCGGTCCCCATGCATGGCGCATGCCGAGGCGGCCCCGGGCGCCCCATGCGCCGCGTCGGGCCGCGAGGCTTGTTGAGAAAAGAAGTTAGGTATAGTAGTTGAACTACAACCGAAGGCGGGGGTGGAGGATGGCGGAGGACCAGAAAATCGAGCGGGCCACATTTGCGGGGGGATGCTTCTGGTGCATGGTCCACCCATTTGACACGTGGCCTGGCGTACTGAAGGTGGTGTCGGGATACACCGGCGGGACTACGGAGCACCCGACTTACGCCGAAGTGTGTGCGGGCGGCACGGGACACCGGGAGGCGGTGGAGGTCACGTTCGACCCCGTCCAGGTCTCCTATGCAGATCTCGTCGAACGCTTCTGGCGCGAGATAGACCCCACAGATGCCGGTGGGCAGTTTTTCGATCGGGGCGAGTCCTACCAGACCGCCATCTTCTACCACGACGACGTTCAGCGGCAGGTCGCGGAGGCGTCCCGAGAAAATATCGACGCCAGCCGGCGTTTTTCCCGCCCGGTGGTCACCGAGATTCTTCCGGCGGGTCGGTTCTGGCCGGCCGAGTCGTATCATCAGGATTACTACAAGACCAATGCCGCCCACTACGAACGGTACCGTGCCGGATCGGGCCGTGAGCGCTTCATCCGTGAGCACTGGGTCGCGTCCCCGTCCCGCCCATAAGCCGGCAGCCGCGGAACGCGGCCGGCCGCCGGGCGAGCTCTCGTCTGACGCTGCGGGATGGGCCAGACCGATGGCGGAGCGTGCCTGGAATCTTCGCGACCGGCGCGCCCCAGGCTCGCCGTGAGACCCGCGGCCACCGGTCGCTAGCTGTCCCGTCCGGCCGGACATGGCGTCCCGGTGCGCCAAGACCCTCGGACCCTGCGCCTCCAAGGCATGCGTGATAGCACCGGAGGCCAAGCAGGGACGGCAGGGACGGCACGTAAGGAGGCGCGCGGGAGCATGGCGACGCCAGGATGGATTATCGGGGCGGCGGTGGTGGCGGCCGTCCTCTTCTTTTTGATGAACTATGTGATGTTTCGGGTCGGACATCGGCTTGACGAGCGCTTCAGGCAGGACGACCTCGGTAACGGGCATGGCCCAGACGACGAGGCCCATCGATGACGGAGGGCGCGATGCCTCGGCTTTTCTCGGCGAGGCCCGTCCTCAGGTGTGCCACGCGGAATGGCGGCGCGAGCGTCTCAGTGCGGTCTCGAAGACGGCCATCGGCGGAAAAGATCCGGCGGGCCGTTTGAACCCCGCATCCGGAGTGGCCGGGATGGTTGGCGGGCGCGGCATGCGCCGCGCCGTTTTCTCCGTCCCGGAACGACCGCCGCCGGCCGGCAGGTTTGAAAGCCGCCCGGTGCTGTCCGGCTTCGCGGAGCATCTCCTCCATCGCGAAGCCGATTCCGGCATCGCCCTGCTGCCGCATGATGCCAGACCAGCACCGCGGCCCGTGACAGTGCCCGCGCCCTTCCAAAGAACCTTTCAATCCATCCGTCTATGGGGTTGTGGGGCGCCAATCAGAGGAGGTCGGCGGAGGGGACCCGGCGGCCGCGGCAGTGCGGCGGTGTCCTTTGTGGGAAAGAGACGGGCGGGGACCGGGCCCCGTACGACCCCCCGCGCAGGTGCGGGACGGAAGGCGCCTAACGCCACCCACCGGGCTTTCTCGCGTGCCGGTCAGAATGTCCTCCGTGGGTGGCGCGTACGTTTTGTCAAAGCGGCGCCTCTATAGGTGGCATGCGCTTGGGGCCTTCGCGCCTTCCCACCGTCACATCGCTCCACGGGCCGTGGCAATCGCCCGCACGGTCATCGGGCTGACCGGCATGCCCTCGCTGGGGCGCCGATCCGGGGAGATTTCTCATCGGGCCTGCCACCGCGCCGAAGCTGCTTGACGTACAGGCCCACGCGGGCGGCCCGACACGTGCGCTAAAATGCTAGCGGCAGGTTCCGGAGGGCCGCACGAGTCGGGAGGCAGGACCGGTGGACGATGTCGTCACGCGCCCCATCACCGTGGAACGATGGCCCGACTTGGTGTCGGTGTTCGGGCGGCGTGGGGAGGACCCCGCATGGTGCTGGTGCCGCCTCTTTGTCGACGTGCCCGGCGAGCGGTCGACCCCCGCACCTCCCAACAAGCCGGAGGCGCTCTACCGTGAAATTGAACAGTCTCGGACCCCGCCCGGGCTTCTGGCCTATCGTGACGACAAAGCGGTCGGCTGGACGCGCGTCGGGCCGCGGCGACAGTTCCCCGGTGTTGTCGGCAACCCTAGATTGTCGCGGGCATTGGGGGACGATGGCGGCACGGTGTGGTGGGTCGCGTGCTTTGTCGTGGAGAGCCGGCATCGACGGTCAGGCGTGGGCCGGGCCCTCTTGCAAGGGGCAGTCGAGTTTGCGCGCGGCCATGGGGCAAGCGCCCTGGAAGGCTACCCGGTTGACGTGGCGCGTCTTCAGGCGGCGCGAGTATCCGGATCCGCGCTCTACACGGGCACTATGGCCATGTTTCTGGCGGCCGGCTTCAGCGAGGCCGCCCGGCCCTCTCCCACAAGGCCCCTCATGCGAAAGGTGTTCTGACCGAAAAGAACGCCCCGGCCGCACCGGACAGACGGGCTGTCTTGGCCGCGCGTTGACGTCCGTCGATGGGCTCGGCCGTTAAGCCGACGCGCACGGATGAGGCGCGTGCGCCTTGACGACCATGTGCCCGCACCGCCGCGGTGGCCCGTAACACTCGGTTCGACGACCAGAGGGCGTTCCCCCCAAGGGGAAGGTCGTCGTCAGGTCTGGTGAAACGACGCCGGCCACCGCGCGGCCACACGACTGGCGACCTGCTCCAAGAGGGAGCATTCCGCGCTCTGGAAACGGTCCTCCTCCGGGCTGTCGACATCAATGACCCCGAAGAGCCTTGCTCCGGCCGTGATGGGCACGACGATTTCGGAGCGCGACGCGCTGTCACAGGCGATGTGGCCCGGAAACTTGTGCACGTCGGGAACGATGAGGGAGCTTCGGGTCCGGGCCGCCGTCCCCACCACCCCCTGGCCGACGGCGATGCGGGTGCACGCTACCTTGCCCTGAAAGGGTCCCACGATAAGCTCCTGACCGGTGTCCGACGTGATGTAGAACCCGGTCCAGTTGACGCGTCCGAGCGCCTCGTGGAGGACGGAGGACAGGTTGGCGAGCGTGGCCACCCAGTTGGCCTCTCCTGTCATCAGCCCTTCCACGTACAAGAGGACCGTCTCAGCATCCGCCTGCAGCAAATCCAGCGGCTCTAGTTCCAAAAGACGAACCTCCCTCCCTGACGATGCCGCGCATCTGGCCTAAGGATATAGCTTTCTGGCGGGCGGGCGATAGGCCGCGGGAGCCCGGGCCTCTGCTAGACTCGGGGAGACTCGGCCGACACGGCGGGATAGCCGCGACGGCCACACGGGGAAAGTGGGGCGACGAGCGTGAGGCTTGCAAACGTACGCGTCGGGGGCGCCGATCGGGTGGCGATTTGGGCGGACGGCTACCGGTTGGTGGCCGATGAGGTAGAGGGTCACCGCCTCGGCGACCTTGATGATGTCTGGGCGCTGTGGGATGGAGGACCGGACATGCCGGCCAGTCTCCGCCGGGCCTTTGCCGCGGCCCGGCCGGTGGACGAGGATGCCATCGCCTGGCGGCCGTCGTCTCTCCGGCCCGAAAAGGTCTTGTGCATCGGACGGAACCACCGCGCGCATGCGGCCGAAACGGGCTCCGATGTCCCTACCATTCCGATAGTCTTCAATAAGTTTCCGAGCACGCTCACGGCTTCAGGCGCGACGGTTCCGCACCCGGCCGCCACGGAGCAGCTCGATTACGAGGGGGAACTGGTGGTCGTAATGGGGCGGCTGGCCCGCGACGTGAGCGCCGCCGATGCTCTTTCGTACGTGGCCGGCTACACCGTTGGCAACGACCTCTCGGCGCGCGACTTGCAGAGCCGAACCAGTCAATGGCTTCTCGGCAAGAGTCTGCCCGGGTTTGGCCCCATCGGACCGGTCGTCGTCACGCGCGAGGAGCTGTCGGACCCGGCCGGGCTCGACCTGGCGGTTTATCGCAACGGTGAACGCGTGCAGCACTCATCGACGGATTTGATGGTCTTTGACGTGCCCACCCTCATCGCGTACCTCTCCCACATTCTCCCCCTGCGTCCCGGGGACCTCATCTTTACCGGCACTCCGGACGGCGTGATTCTCGGAAAGCCCGCCGGCGAGCGCCGCTGGCTTCAGCCGGGCGATCGGCTCGAGGTCACCATCGAGCACATCGGCACGCTGGTTACCCTCATTGGCGCATCGGACGTTTTGGGAGAGGAGGCGCCGGCATGACGGAGGGTGGGGTGCGCTGGGGGATCCTCGGAACGGCCAACATCGCCCGGGCGTCCTTTTTGCCGGGACTGCGGGCGGCGGGCGGAAGGCCTTACGCGGTGGCGGGGCGGGATGAAGCGCGCACGGCCGCCTGGGCGGCCGACAACCAGATAGACCACGCGCTCACAGGCTATGAAGCCTTGCTTGACGATCCGCGGGTGGAGGCGGTCTACGTGCCGCTGCCCAACAGTCTTCACCTTGCGTGGGCGGTAAGAGCGCTGGAGGCGGGAAAGCCCGTCTTATGCGAGAAGCCTCTCGGACTGGACGCAGCTCAGGTGGAGACGATGACGGCGGCCTCCGTGCGAACCGGTGTCCCCCTCTGGGAAGCGTTCGTGTTCATGTTCCGGCCGCACTTTGCGACCATGTCCGGCTGGGTTCGCGACGGCGCCATCGGCACGATCCGCGAAATCGACTCGCGCTTTGGCTTCCGGCTGCGGCACACCGAAAACATCCGGCTCCGCCCCGAGCTTGGTGGGGGCGCGCTTTACGATGTCGGCTGCTATCCGGTGCACTTCGCGAGCCTTCTCTTCGGCGGCGCCGGGGAGTCGGCGGCGGTCCTGGTGACCCGGCACGCGGGAGGCGTGGACGAGACCGTCTCCGGCTCCGTGGCCTTCGGTACGGGCCGGCTCCTCTTCTCCGCCAGCTTGAACGCGCCGTCAGATACGTTCACGCGCATCGTCGGCGACGACGGTTCCATCACGGTCACGAATCCCTTTCACCCCGGCGATCGCGACCAGATCACGCTGACGCGCGACCGGGAAGGGGAGACCACAACCGTGTCGGCGGGAGACGGCCTGCCGTCGTTTGCCGCCCACATCGCCCATATCGGCCGGGTAGCACGCGGCGAGGAGGCGCCGCGCCTGACGGCTCTTGAGACCTCGGCCGCCACCGCCGTCACGATAGACCGCATCCGCCAGGCCGGCGGGCTTGGCTGAAAGATCGCCGACCTCATACGAAAGACCGACGGGGAGCGGCCTTTGTTCGTGGGACGCGTCCCCCGCAAAGACGCCTCCCCGCTCACGCCCGCTGTGTGCCCGAGAGGCGGCCCCACGTCGGCCGCGCGGGGCCGGGCGGAGCCGCCAAAGGGCCGCGTTGACCCACTTTGCGGGCGGCGGGCATCCGCCCGGGCGCCAAAACCACTCACGCCCGCGGGCCACCTGATCTTTTCGGGCGTCTTGTCCCCATGATCCGGCTCCGCTAGAATATAAGCCTTTCGTCGACGCCCCCGGAGCCTCCGCCCTCGGGGGCGATGGACTGTGCCGCGACGCAGGCGCAAGGAGACGGCGTCCGAATGTCGAGGGAGGCGAGCCGTATTTCACCGGACCACGATTCCGCCTCGCTCAGTGTCGAACAGGAGCTCTTGGATGAGTTTGTGGCCTGGGCAGGACCGGAGCAGGAAAGACGTCGGCGCCGCGCCGACCAGGCACGCGAGCGGGCGCTGCGGGCAAACGACGAGGCCGCCTGGCAGCATGCCGAGATCGTGGAACAGAGCTATGCCCAGTTGGATGAGATGCTGCATGGCGGCGAGCCTTACTTTGCCCGTGTCAAGGGACGCCTCCGCGATGCGGGCGGGGATCTGTTCCAGCTGGATGTGCGTGTGCACAAGTACGCCCGCTCGGAGGCGTTCGCGCACCGTGGCGACGAGATGCTGGCCATCAGCCATCTCACGGCGCTGGCCGACCTCGTGCGCAATCCGGCCGAACGGCGGGTGCGCCTGTCCCTGTCCGAGACCGATCTGATGCGCTGGCCCGAGCTTAGGGGCGGCTTTCTCGAAGTGTTGGAGGCCGACGTCGAAGACGTGGAGCTGGACGGCGGCCGTGTCGTCCGGGTGGCGCCCCGATACGGGGCCGTGTTTGAAGACCGGGTGAGACGGCGGCTGCAGGAAAGCGCCCGGCCGGGGCTGGACATCCTGGCAGACGTGTTGGACCGCCATCAGAATGAGGCCATCAACGATCGCGACCCGCGGTTCCGACTCACGGTACTGGACGGACCCGCCGGCACGGGCAAGACCGTGGTGGCCGCGCACCGGGTGGCCGTGCTGGCCCCGCCCGGTAGTGCCGGCGTATACCTGACCCCGAGCGCCACTCTGCGCGACTATGTAGGACCGGCGCTGCCGCGGCTCGGGCTGGAGCGGAGCCGCGTGCGGGTCTTGAGTCTGCAGGACCTGGCACGGCTGTTCTGGCCGGCCCTCGACGGTGCCGCGTTGACGGGAGGACCTTTTCCCCTGCCGCTCGGTCAGTTTGAGAAGGCCGTCAAACAGGAGATGCGGTCGTCCGAGGAGGTCCGCCTGGCCCCGCTCCTGAAGGCCGTGGATGAGGGGGTGCGTCGCGCAGAGGCCTCCCACCCCGACCCGGGCACGCGCGCGGGTGTGGCGCTCGGCTGGATCCGCCGCTGGCGCAAGGAGGGCCGCTACGACCACCCGGAAACCCTGGTTGAGCAGTACCGCACGCTTCGAGGGGACCTGCCATCATTGCCGTCGCTGCCGGCCGTGGGCCCCGGCCGGCTGCCTGCCGTCGACAATCTCTATCGGCGATCAATGCGGCGTCTGCGGCTTGATGGGGGACTGCATCCCGTCGGCCTCGTGATGCTGGCCGCCATTCTCGAACGGCCCTGGCCCGGCGGGCGACCGGCCTGGGTAATTGTCGATGAGGCACAGGCCGCGCCGCCCGGACTCTACGAGGCGCTCGGCCGCCTCCTTGACCCCGCGGCTCCGGTGGTGCTGGCGGGAGATCTCATGCAGCGCGGGTATGAACATGGCCTGGCGTCCTGGGATGAGGCGCGGGCAGCCCTGCAGATCCGCCGGGGCGCCGTGCAGACCCTCTGGCTCGGGCGGAACTATCGGGTGCCGCCACGCATCCACCGGGTGGCTGAGCGCCTCCGCCACGCGCTTGACCCTGAGGCGCCGCCAAGCGAAAGCGTGCCCTGGCATCCCGTGCCGGGTGAGGTGCGGGTGCGGAGGCTCCTGCCGGGTGAGGATCTGGCCGATCGGGTCCAACAGCTCATTGATGCGGCCCGAAAGGAGGGGGTATCCGCCATCGCCGTACTGGCCGAGGACGAAGAGGGGGCTGGCCGGCTCGCGGGTGCGCTGAACGGCCGGGGACCTCTCACGCGGCTTGACGGCCGCGCGCCCTACCCGGGCGGGCTTACGGTCGGCACCATGGAAACCGCCCGCGGCCTTGAATTTGACTGGGTGGTGCTGGCGGGCGTCCGGGAGGCCGCCTACCCCGCTGAGGCCGTCGGGGCCGAGCGGCTGTACACGGCCATGACCCGCGCCCGCCGGGCCGTGCACTTCGTACTGGAACCTGAAAAGCCTGCGTCCCCCTGGATCTCCCGCATCGAGGAGCGCGAGGCGGGCCGGTAGTCAGGCGAGGCTTCGGGCGAACTGGGAGAAGGCGTCTAAGTCCTCATCCCCGAGATACCAGGCGCCTGACACGCGCACCCGGTCGCCCGGAACGGTCCGGATAAGGATGCGCCGCGCGCCCGCGTCCTGCACGATGTCGGCCGCCGGGCGGCCCTCCACCTCGAACACCAGGAGGCCGGAGGCCGAGTCGGGCGGGGTGGCGATGCGCACGCCGGGGATTCCGGCGATGATGGCGCGGAGGGATGCGGTCACCTCCCGGGTGCGGGCAAAAATCCGGTCGTACCCGATGTCCTCCTCAAGCCACGCGAGGGACGCCGCGAGCCCCACCGGTCCCGGACGGAAGATGGAGCTTACGTGAAAACGGCGGGCATCGGGGTACAGATCGTCTCCGACACCGTAGCTCATGGCTCCTGCCATCACCGGGAGCGTCGTCAAGAGGCGATCGGGCCGAACGTAAAGACCGCCGAGACCCTCGGGGCCCATCAGCCACTTTTGAGCCGGAAACGCGTAATAGTCGGGCTGGAGTTCAGACAGGTTGACCGGGATGGCTCCCACCGACTGCGCGCCATCGACAGCCACCTCGATGCCCCGGCGGTGGGCGGCCTCGACGAGCGCCCCGACCTCCAGGACCGCGCCGGTGCCGTACGCCACGTGCGACACCACCAGGAGCCGGGTCTTCTCCGTAAAGGCAGCTGTCACGGCGCCGACGGTGCCGGCCCCGCCCTCGCCCACGTCCACGGTGCGGATGCTGACGCCTCGCCGGAGTTCGGTCAGGCGTGCCGGCGCGACAGCGCCCGCGTGTTCCAGCGACGTCATCAGCACCTCGTCGCCCGGGCCGAGCGCCGTCGTTCCGAGCAGCGCAAGATTCATGCCCTCGGTGGTGTGGTGCGTGAGCGCGAGGGTCTCGGCGGGGACGTGAAAGAGCCGGCCCAAGCGCTCCCGACACTCGTTCTGCGCGTGACCGCTTTCCTCCCAGGCCTCGGGTCGTATACGCCCGTGATACATCTCCTCGAAGAAGGCCCGGCCCATCGCGTCCGCCGTGGCATGCGCCATAGCGCCGGCCGTCCCGGTGTTGAAATAATGCCAGGCCCGAAGGGCCGGTATCTGCCGCCTGGCGTCGGAAAGCCAGTCACTGTCCACCTTTAAGCCCCCCGCTCGTCCCCGTACTGTCGATAATGCGTCGGGACGCGGGCGGGGGCAACACCCTTGGCGTCTACGGGTGGAGGAATCCGATGAGGCCCGCCACGATGAGGTAGGCACCCACGACATAGTTTAGGATCCGGGGCCAGACCAGGATCACGACGCCGGCCACGATGGCGAGGACCGGTGAGATGTACAACAAGACGCTTCGCCTCCCTCTCTTTTCGATCCTATTGGACCGGTTCGGGAGGAGTCGCCGGTTTAAGGATAGGGTCCGGTTCCCCGCGGGTCTCAGGAACGGCGGGCACGTTGGGGTCCCCGCCCCTTGGGAGTTCGGTCGTATGAAAAGGCTCCGGCCGCAGGGATTCGGGCAGGGCGGCAGTCAGGAGGTCCCGCACCACGGCGCTCGGAGTGGCGTGGGTACGTTCGGCGATTAGCTGGACGGCACGGATCTGCCAGGGATAAAGCCAGTAGTCGGCGCGTCGAAGTCCATGCGGCACGCAAATCACCTCCCCACGATTTCGGTGACGGGCGGTCGTTCGGCGGTCAGGATCTTGCGGGTAGGTTGACAGAATCATCAAGAGCTTATGTAATTCAAGCAACCGGATCCGTCAAGGAGGTGCCTTTCGTGTCCCGCATCATAGGAGGAGCCGCGCTCACGCTTCTGATGGCAGCCCTCGTCGGCTGTGGTACGGCCGCACCGAGTGCCCAAGGCAGCGCGTCATCGTCATCGAAGGCGCAAACCGCCGCGGCGTCGGCAACTGTCGTGGTCGCGCCCGTCAAGACGGCGAGCGTGACTGTGGGCGGCAAGACCCATACCGTCCTCACCAATAGGAGCGGGTATACCCTCTACTACTTCACGAAGGACACGTCGACCACCTCGGCCTGCACGGGAAGCTGTGCATCGCTCTGGCCGGCGCTCACTACTAATGCCCACAAGCTCACAAGCCCGAGCGGCCTTGGCTCATTCTCGGTCATCTCGGACAGCCACGGCAGCCAGGTGGCGTACAATGGCCACCCTCTGTACACGTACACGGGCGACAGTGCCCCCGGCCAGGCCAACGGACAGGATCTTCACCTGAACGGCGGAACCTGGTGGGTGGCTACTCCGACCCTGACGGCAGGCGCCGCGGCCGGGAGCTCCTCTTCGTCCGGCGGTGGCTGGTAAGAGCCAGCCGCGGCCACGACGACGGTCGATTCACGATAACGATGGAACAGGGCGCCTCCGGGCGCCCTGTTCCATGGGCTGGGCACCTCGGGGCGAACTCAGGGCCACGGCGTCGGGACAAGCGTCAGCACCATGAGCCGTTCCGCGGGACCGTCCGGCGTCTCGTCGGGGCTCTTGCCCGCGTCCTGGAAGCCGTGGCGGCGGTAGAGCGCGATGGCGGCCATGTTGTCGGCCCTGACACTCAGCATCAGCTGATGGGCGGCCACGGCCGCGGCCCACTCCCTGACCGACTCCACCAGCGCATCGCCTACCCGGCGGCCCCTTGACACGGGGGCCACCCACATCGAAAGCAGTTCGGCCGTCTTGTCACCGTGAACGGCGCCACTGACCATTCCGGCCGGAGAGCCTCGACGAAAGGCCACGACGTTGTAAGGGATTTGCAGGAGCCGCTGCCGCCAGTCGTTCTCCGTGTCCCGGGGTCCCTCCCAATCGGCCAGCGTGCTGCCAAACGCGAAGGGCGCCTCCCGGAGCGCCTCGAGCCGAAGCGAGCGCCAAAGACGCCAGTCATCGGGGGTCAACACCCGGAGCTCGACGCCGGTCAGATCTTGCATCGAAGTCTCTTCACTCTCCTTGAACGGCGCCGCTTTCGTCACCCCATTATGCGACGGACGGTTACCGCGTGACTCAAACAGGACAGGACTCTCAGACCGCTCGATGAGAAGACATGTGAAGCCCTTCGCGTGTCCCGGCAGACAGGATCGCCCCAATGTTGGCGCGGTCCAAGACATGGACGTGGGCCCGGCGGCCTATATGGCGGCGCCGAGATGGCCACGATCCATGGCGGCATCCCCATCGGGGGGGAGGTGAAGCACAAGAGCTCGCGCCGGACAAATGGAGCCCGATGCGTGCCACAGGACGGTGCCGGCACGCGCCGTGGGGTGGCAGATTGCGCGCCCGCGGGTCGCCGCACGCGGCGGTTCAGGCGTGCAGGGAGAGCCAGGCCACGCCCATGCTGAAGAGGGCCGCTCCCGCACCGGCCGCAAGCTGGGCGAACGTGTGTCGACGAAGCTCGAGCCGTGCCCAACCCACCAGAAAGGGAGTCCAGATGAGGCCGAGTCCCCAGGAAGATCCGTACAAGAACCACATCAGGGCCACGACGCCCACCGCCGCACCTTCGTGGATGCTGATTTTCCAATACCAGCTCACGACGGTCGTAATGGCGAGCCAGGCCAGAATCCCCGTCAGGGTGAAGCGAAAGATCCGGGGGTAGTGAAAGAGGAGGGCGATGGCAAACATGATGATCGCCGACAGCAGCACCCAGGGCAGGTACGTGCGGCGTTCATGCAAGCGCGAGATATCAATGTCGGACCACCAGCCACGGTGGATGCCGTAGAAGAGGAGTCCCGCGGGCAGAGCTCCCAGGAACAGGAAGGCGGTGAGGCTCGGCCCCCACAGCTGGCCGTGGCTCCCGACAATGAGATACAGGAGGAAGAGGCCGATATAGAGGACCGGATTGAAAATAGCCGAGACAATCCGCGCGAAGCGCTTCATGATCCAGGGTCCCCCTTGATAGATCGGCGGCCCGGCCCCTCGCAAGCGGGGGCGTCGGAACGCGCATGCCGAATGCTGTGCCCGCGCATAGCCGACGCTGGCTTGACTGGAGCGCCGTGGACTCAGCAGGATTAAAATGGAAATGCTTAAAGATAGTATACGACATCAGCGACGGGGCGGCATGCGGGGCATTCTCCAGGTCGGCGCCGAGACCCTCATCAGGAAGATGAGTCCCTGAGCACCGACCCGGGCGGGCATCCGGCCGGGGGTGGCCGCCTGAGCCAGGGGGCGCGTCGTGCCTTGTCCAGCGCCAGGCCACCGGGAGCGGAACCTAAAACCCCGCATCGACGGGTATCCCTATTTGTACGGCGGCTTGTACGGAACGTCGCGCTCGGGACGGAGATCTAAGCTTCTTCGTTTGTGCCCAGAACCAGCGTGTTCACCTTCACCCGGCCGTGCTTGAGGTCGTATGCCACGACCCGGGTCTGAGCGCGGGCCGGCGGCCGCCGCGGTGAAGCCGGTAATCGGGTGCCCTTATGGTGCGGGAGTGGGCGAGCGACTGCACATGCCAATGCCGCGGGTGCGATCCCGGCGGGCTTCGAGAGATACGGCCTCTCGATTCCGTCCGGACAAGGGTTGACAGTGTTTGCTGACTGGCGTGTCTAGGCCCCCTCCTTCGAGTGTGCGCGCCGGGGAGGCTCGCGCCCGCCACGGAGACCGGGAAGCAGGCGATTGGGTTCGGGCGTGGGAGGGAGGGTCGAGGCGGCGGCGAAAGCCTTTAACGGAGGTGCACCGAGTCGTGGCAGGGATCAAGCTTTCCGATTTAGGCCGGGTGGTGGGGGTGACGTCGCCGCGTCTGCATCCCGGGCGATCCGGGGGGGCGTTTGTCGTACGGCGGGTGGCGCCCGACGGCGAGGGGTATGTCTTCCACATCCTGTACGGGGACGAGACCGGCGCCCGGGAGTTGACGCACGGGCCGTCTGACAGTCATCCGGCTTTCTCGTCTGACGGCCAGACGCTGTACTTTGTGCGGGCGGACCGCGACAAGGGCGACCAGGTCATGGCCCTGC
>JAJZYZ010000019.1 GCA_021797815.1 Bacillota bacterium | reverse complement strand
TCGGGACATGCTCCCGTTTGCGGCCGTCCCGTCGGGCCGCAAAGGTGGGAGGAACGGCCCGTCAGGGGCTCGACGGTGCCTGCCAGACTTCCCGACCTTCCGCGGCTGAAAGCGGTGCGCCGTCTGAGCATCCGGCTCATCCATCTCGGTCCGTGATGCGCGAGGAGACAGGACTGGTGGGGGATGAGCCCGGAGACCGGATGGGGCGGGGAGGCTCAAAGGGCACCGGGACCCATCGACGGAGCCCCAACTTGCCGACCGCGCCCGTCCGCACGATCGCATGGGTCCTTTCCGGGCGAGGGGGGACAGCTTCTCTTGCGGGCCAGCGCGACGGACTCACTCCGGGCCCGCACGCCGCTTGGACCGCAGGGAAGATCCTGTCCGCGGGGCGCGCCTGACGCATCGGCGCCCCGTGTGGCGGCCGTGCCCCCATCCGGCCCCTTCGGACTCTCCCATCGGCCTTCTGTCCAAAAGAAAACGGGCCGGCCGGGTAATGGCCGCCCGTTTTGCCGGCGGAGGGGAGGCTCAATGCAGGGGAGCGGGGCTTATTTCGAGACCCGGCGAGCTCCTCGCGACCCGATCGAGCTCCCGCCTAGGGATCCAGGCGGGCTCGCGGCCGTCATGATCGGGGGGATGGGACCTGGCGCCTGTCGCGCGCGGCGCCAGAGGGCGAACGAGGCCCCTTTGTAGGCGCACCCGCGTCTGCCGGCGCACCGGATGACCGTGGTATATAATGAGGCCATCAAAAAACCCGCCCTCTCACCATTACCGAGGCCCGAGCAATGGCGGAGGCCCGGGGCCTCGTCAAGCTTTCACGAGAGTTTCGGCCCGGTGCGGGGTCGTCACCGAGCGCAGCCGGGTGGCGTCTTATACAGGGGTCGCGACGGTCGACATCGAGGCCGTGGGGCAGGAGCACATCGCCGAGGCGAGCAGACCCGCCGGAGGGGGAACGTGATTGCCGGATCCGGACCAGTGGGTGATGGCCGACAACCGCACGGCAACGCAGCTTATGGGCCGTAACGAGGCCCACCTGAAGCAGATTGAACATGTGCTGTCGGTCCGTTTGACGGCTCGTGGCAACGTCGTCGCGATAACGGGCGAAGAAGGGCCGGCCGGCTCGGCCCGGCGGGTGCTGGACCTTCTGGCGGAATGGCTGAGAAGTGGCGGCGAAGTGCGCCGGGATACTGTGGACGCGGCCCTGGCGGCGGTCCAGGAAGACCGCGAAGACGAATTCCGCAGTCTCTTGGACGAGAGTGTCCTGACCACGTTCCGCGGCCGCACGGTGCGGCCGGAAACGCTGGGCCAGGCCCGGTACCTCCGTGCGATGCGGCAGGATCCGCTGGTGTTCGGAGTCGGTCCCGCCGGCACCGGCAAGACCTTTCTGGCGATGGCCATCGCCGTCGCGGCACTGAAGGCCAAAGATGTGGATCGCCTGGTATTGACGCGCCCGGCCGTCGAGGCCGGCGAGAAGCTCGGGTTTTTGCCCGGCGATCTCCAGGACAAGGTGGATCCATACCTACGACCCCTTTACGACGCGCTCTTTGAGATGCTGGGACTGGAGGCGGTGGAGCGCTACCGCGAGCGCGGCATCATCGAAGTGGCTCCGCTGGCCTATATGCGTGGGCGGACCCTGTCCAACAGCTTCGTCATCCTGGATGAGGCCCAGAACACCACCCACGAGCAGATGAAGATGTTTTTGACCCGCATCGGGCGCGGTACCCGGGTCGTCGTCAACGGCGACATCACCCAGGCCGACCTGCCGCCCGGCGTGGCGTCAGGTCTCGTTCGCGCCACGGAGATACTGGACGGCTACAGCGAGATTGCCATCGTGCGCCTCGGCCGCAGCGATGTCGTGCGCCACCCCCTGGTACAGACGATTGTGGCCGCGTACGAGGCGGCGGAGGCGAAGGCCCCGACCCATGAAACGTGAACGACCAATCCGCTTTGGCCGCATATGGGACGCCCTGCCCCCCCGCATGGCGCCGGCGTTTCTCATCGCGGGCGCCGTGTGGATTGCCATCGGAGCCATCTTTGCGGCCAATCTTTACAGCCAGCGCGTAAGCGTGCAGGTGGGCGACACGGCTCCGCGCTCGGTCTACGCCCCCTTCAACGTGGTAAACCAGGGCGCGACCGAACGGGCCCGCCGCCAGGCCGCGAACCGGGTGCCCGTAGTCTACGTCACGAATCCCAAGATCCTGAAGGTCGTGCAGCGCACGGTCTCCGATGACTTTGCCAGTATCGCGAACCTGTCGGCCGACACCGTGGTGCCGCTGTCAGCCCGGGCAGCGGAGGCTTCTGCCCTCATGCCCATCGGCGTGCCCCGATCGGTCTGGGCCGGGGTGCTGCAGCTTTCGCCCGGTGCCCAGCTGGCCCTGCAGTCCAGTGTGTCGGTCATCCTGGAAGGGGTCCTCTCGGCCTCGAACGGCGGCGTCCGCGACACCCAGGGAAGCCTGACCGATGCCAAGACCCTGATGGCGACCCAGGCTGCCACGGCCGAGAGCGCCCCCGGCCTGCGGCTTTTTGTCACCGACATGACAAGCGCCCTGCTCCAGCCCAACAGCTTTCCGAACATGACCCTCACAAACCAGCGGCGGCTGCAGGCCGCAAGCTCGGTGCCAGCCGTGCGGGTCTCCAAGGGCGCCCAGGTGCTCACCAAGAATGACGTCGTGACGCCTGCCAAATACCAGCTCTTGCAGGAACTGGGGCTTCTGAACCAGGGGTTTGACCCGGGGCCGGCGGCCGGCGGTCTCCTGTTCGGCCTGGTGGTGGTGGCCGTGCTGGGCGGCTATCTCTATGAATTTCGCCGGCAGGACCTCCAGCGCACCCCCCAGCTCCTCATCATGGGCATCTTGACGGTGGCGGGTCTTCTGGCGGCCGAGACCCTGGGCCTTCCCGGATCCGACTTCGTGGTGGTGCCAGCAGCGTCGGTCATGCTGGCGGCGCTGGTCGACCCGGGGCTCGCTATCGTGGCGGCCGGCGTGCTGGCGTTTTCAACCGGGATTCTCTCCGGGACCGATCTCACCACCGGCCTGGTGGCGTTTTTCGGGGCGGTCGCGGGAGTCATCGGCGTGCGGCGTTTGTCTGCACGCTATGACGTGGTGCGGGTGGCGTTCTTGGTGGGCGTGGTGAACCTTCTCACGCTTCTCGGGCTTGACTTCGTGGAGGGCCTGTCGGTGCTCGATGTCCCCGTCTGGCAGCAGCTGGCCTGGGCATTCTTTGACGGCGGCATCGCCTCCATGCTGGCGGTGGGGGTGGCGCCTTTTCTGGAGGCGCCCTTCGGGGTGGTGACGGCCATGCGGCTTGTCGAGCTCACCAATCCGAACCAGCCGCTCTTGCGAAAACTTTTGATCGAGGCGCCGGGCACGTACCAGCACGCCATCCTGGTGGGCAATCTGGCCGAGGCCGCCACCGAGGCGGTCGGGGGCAACTCGCTTCTGGCCCGCGTGGGGGCCATCTATCACGACGTCGGCAAGACCAAGCGCCCATACTTTTTCATCGACAACCAGTTCGGAGCGGAAAATCCGCACGATAAGCTGTCGCCGAGCCTGTCGGCGCTCATCATCTCCTCGCACGTCCGCGACGGTCTGGAGCTGGCGCAGCAGCACAGACTGCCGCGCGCCATTCAGGACTTCATCGCCCAGCACCATGGAACCACCCTCATCCGCTACTTTTATGAGCGGGCGCGGGATCGGGACACGGGGGAGGGCGTCGAAGAGGTGGACTTTCGCTACGACGGTCCGAAGCCGCAGAGCCGGGAGACGGCCATCGTGATGCTGGCCGACGCCAGCGAGGCAACCACCCGCGCGCTCAGGACTCCGACGCCGGATGCCATCGAGCAGGTGGTGCGGCGGACGATCAAGGAGCGGCTGGAAGATGGGCAGCTCGATTCGGCCGATCTTACGCTCCGGGATCTGGACCTCATCGCCCGGACGTTCACGCGCGTGCTGACCGGGGTTTTCCATCAGCGCGTAGAGTATCCCGATCCGGTGTTGAAAGAAATCGAGAGGAGCCGCCGCGGTGGAGGTGTGGGTGGAAAGCCGTCCGGAGTCGCTGGCCCCCTGGGAGGAAACGGTGCGTCAGGCGCTGAAGGCGGGACTCGATGAGCTTAGGCCCGGGGGTGAGGTGAGCGTCCTCCTGACGGATGACGCCGGGATCCGGGAATTGAACCTGAGCTACCGGGGCCAGGACCGCGCGACGGACGTGCTCTCGTTCTCGCAGCAGGAGGGCGATCCGATGGCAGGGGCGCCCGAGCTCCTGGGCGATATCGTGGTGTCGATCGAGCGCGCAGCGGAACAGGCGGCGCGCTACGGCCACAGCACCGCGCGGGAGGTGGGCTTCCTATCGGTGCACGGCCTCTTGCACCTCCTCGGCTACGACCATGAGGATCCTGACGAGGAAGCGGTCATGATGGCGACGGCGGAGCGGATTCTGAGTCGGGTGGGCCTGGTCCGGCCGTGAGGCCCGGCACGCTCTTCGATGCCTTTCGGTATGCGGGCGAGGGCCTCGCCACTGCCTTCGTGAACGAACGCAATTTCCGGATCCACGTGGCGCTGGGCACCCTGGCGGTGGAGCTGGCCGTGTTGCTGGGGCTGCCGCGCTGGCAGTGGGCCATCCTGATCCTGGCGGTTGGTGAGGTTCTGACCCTGGAGCTTATCAACACGGCCGTCGAGGCTGTTGTGGATCTGGCAAGCCCCGGACGGCACCGGCTGGCCAAACTGGCCAAAGACGTGGTGGCGGCGGCCGTGCTGGTGGAGGCGCTGACGGCCGTTTTCGTCGGGGTCCTTATCTTCGGCCCTCACCTCTTGTCGCTGCCGCGTGTCCTCCTGGTGGATGCCCGGACCCGCCCGGCATCGCTGGCCGCCATGGTGGTGGTCTGGCTAGGCGTGGTGGCGGCGGGGCTGGCGGTCGGTCGTCGGCGGTCGGCCGGACCGGGGGACGGCGGACGAAACGGGAGGGATGTGAGACACTGGCAGCCATGAGACGTTATTCCAGGAAGGGAGATACCGGCAGGTGAGCGTCCTCTGGCGGGCGGCTCTCGGGGTGCTGCTGCTTCTCTTCTTCTCCAGTCTCTACTCGATGGCGGAGACGGCCATGATGGCCCTGTCGCGCGGGCGTGCGCACCGGCTGGCGGAGGAAGGCGCGAAACACGGTCGTCTGCTCGAGCAGATGAGTCAGGAACCGAACCGCATTCTCGGCACCGTGCTGGTGGGCAATAATCTTGCGAATGTAGCCGCCTCGGCGGTGGCGACGGGCCTCTTTCTGAAGCTCTACGGCGGGGCCGGCATCACCGTCAGCACGGTGGTGATGACGGTGGTGGTGCTGCTGGTGGCCGAAATCACGCCGAAGACGTACGCGGCACACCACCCGGACCGGGTGGCCATCCGCCTCTCTCGTTTCCTTTTGATCTCGATGACGGTGTTCACACCGGTGGTCCGGGTGCTGACGGCGATAGGCGTGGGGTTCCTGCGGCTTTTCGGCGTCCGCGCTGAAGGGGGCCGGCTCCTCACCGAGGAGGAGATCCGCACACTGGTCGACGTGGGCGAGCAGGAGGGTGTGCTGGAGGCCGAGGAGCGGCAGATGATTCAGGGCATCTTCGAGCTCGGCGACACGCCCGTAAGAGATGTGATGGTGCCGCGCATCGATATGGACGCGGTGCCGGTCGGTGCAAGCCTGCGCGAGGCCTGGGAAGCGGTCATCCAGGCCGGTCATTCGCGCCTCCCGGTCTTTCGGGACACCCGCGACGACGTCATAGGGGTGCTTTATGCACGCGACATCCTGGCCTACGTGCGCGACCGGTCACTCGAAACCCCGATCGAGTCGCTTATCCGGCCGGTGCACTTCGTGCCGGAGAGCAAGAAAGTGGACGAGGTGTTGCGCGACTTCCGCCGGGAGCGGACGCACGTGGCCATCGTCCTGGATGAGTACGGGGGAACGGCCGGCCTCGTCACCATTGAGGATTTGCTGGAAGAGATTGTGGGAGAGATCTCGGATGAGTACGACCTCGACGAGCCGGAGATCCGGGAGATCGCGGCCGGGGATGTCTACGATGTCGACGGCCGGGTGCCTCTAGACGATCTTCGGGAAGAGCTCAATCTGAGCTTCGAGGCGGAAGACGTCGATACAATCGGGGGCTATATCCTACACTTACTGGGACGGGCGCCCGTGCAGGGCGAGACCGTGCGTTCGGGCGACTGGGAGTTCACCGCGTCTCAGGTGACCGGTCGACGGGTCAAGCGCGTTCGTCTCCGGCGGGCGCCGGAAGAGGCACCGGCCCCGGTCGTGTCTCCGACCAACCAGGAGTGAGAGACGGCGGCGGGAGGGACAGCGTAGAGGTGCGAGGCAGGAGCGGGGACAGAACAGACGGTGGAGATGGTGGAGATCGTGCAGATGGTGCAGATCGTGCAGATCGTGCAGATCGTGCAGATCGTGCAGACGGAAGGGAAGTCATGAAGGCGATGGATGGGGAGCACGGGGAGAACGACCAGACCGAAGCGCGGCTCCTGCGCGCGGCGCAGGCAGCCATGGCAATGTCCTATTCCCCCTATTCCCACTATCCGGTGGGGGCGGCGCTGCTTCTGGCGGACGGCCGCATCGTCAGCGGCGCCAACATCGAAAATGCCGCCTATCCGGTCTCGCTGTGTGCGGAGCGGGCGGCGGTGGCCGTGGCTCTCGCGGCCGGCCAGCGTGAGTTTGCCGCCATCGCCGTGGCCAGCCGGGGTACGCCGCCGGCGCCGCCGTGCGGTGCCTGCCGACAGGTGCTTTCGGAGTTCAATCCCGTGCTCCCGGTCCTGGTAACGGGCGAGAGCGGTCCAGCCGTTGCCCGCTATACGCTTGACGAGCTCCTGCCCTGGAGTTTCGGACCCCAGCACCTCGAGCGCGAGCATGCCGCGTCGGGACCCGCATGAGTTACAAAAGCGGGATCGTCGCTCTCCTGGGGCGGCCCAACGTCGGCAAGTCGACTCTCATCAACCACCTGGTCGGGAGTCGGATCGCGGCCGTAAGCCCGAAGCCCCAGACCACCCGCACCCGCATCCGTGCCATCGTCACCACCGACGAGGCGCAGCTGGTGCTGGTGGACACCCCCGGCATCCACCGTCCGCGCACCAAGCTCGGGACGGCCATGGTGCGGACGGCCCAGCTGTCGGCAGCAGACGTCGACGCCATCTGGCACGTGGTGGACCTGACGCGGGAGCCGGGGCGCGAAGATGAGTGGGTGGCGGACTTTTTGGGACGTCAGGAGACGCCGGCCTGGCTTGTGGCCAACAAGATGGACCGGGCTGACGATGTGCGGCTGCGGGTCGCCGCGTTTCGCGACCTCTACCCTTACAGCCGGGTGTATCCGGTGTCGGCCCTGACCGGCGATGGGGTGGACATCCTCCTCGAAGATGCCTTGGCCATGCTGCCGGAAGGCCCGCAGCTGTTTGACGCGGACCAGGTCACGGACCAGGCCGAAGATTTTTACATTGCGGAAGCCATCCGCGAACAGGTGCTGGAACTCACCCGCGACGAGGTGCCCCACGCGGTGGCAGTGGTGGTGGAGGAGAAGATTCATCGCCGTGCCGATCTCACGTACATCCGCGCCACACTTTATGCGGAGCGGGAGAGCCAGCGCGGCATTCTGGTGGGCGAGGGCGGGCGGATGAGCCGCGAGATCGGGCGCCGCGCGCGCTTGGTCCTGGAGGAGTATTTTGGCCACCAGGTGTTCCTGGAAATCTGGGTGAAAGCGGAGAAGGGCTGGCGAGACCGTGAGGACTGGCTCCGACGGTTTGGCCTCGGCACGAGAGGCTCCGGCTGATGGCGGACGTGCGCGATCGGGTCCTGGTTCTCCGCCACCGCCCCTATCGCGAACACGACGCGCTCCTGGTTGGATTCGGCCGCATGCAGGGTAAGTTCTCGGCCGTGGCGCGCGGGGTCCGCTCCAGCCGGAGCCACCTCGCGGCCGGCGTACAGGCGCTCACCCTGACCGACATGACCATCTACCGGGGGCGTTCGACTCTCTACACCGTCACCGCCGCTGATGCCGTCCGCCACTATCCCCGGATCCGCGACAACCTGGAGCGGACGGCCCGGGCGGCCATGCTGGCCGACATGCTGGACGAGCTGTGGTCGGAACATGATGCGGCTCCGGAGGCGTTTTCCCTGGTGACAGAGGCGTTCTCGGCACTGGATGAGGGGCGGCCGGCGGAGGCGGTCTTTCTCGCCGCCTTCTGGCAGCTCATGCGCCACGCGGGGTTCGCCCCCGACCTGTCCCGATGCAGCGCCTGCGGCTCACCTCTGGATGAGGAAGCGGAGGCCGGGTTCCGGAGCGCCTCCGGACCGGTGTGCGCCCGCTGCCGGGTTCCCGGTGATGAAGACCTGCCCCAGGCCTCGCGCGCGTGGCTCCGGCGGGCCGACGCGCTGACACCGGACCGGCTGGGAACGGTCGTGGGGAGCCGGACCCTGATGGAATCGCTCGAGCGGCAGGCGAAAAATTATCTCCTGTACCATCTGGGCAGGATGCCGCGCGCGTTTCGATTTTGGGAGCAGGTTTCAGGACCGCTCGGCGAGGCGGGACTCGAGGAGGACGGCCGGTGACGATGCAGGATGTGATCCGACGGCTCGAAGATTTTTGGAGTGCCCGCGGCTGCCTCATCGGCCTGCCGTACGACGTGGAGAAGGGCGCCGGCACCATGAATCCTCTGACCTTTTTTCATGCCCTCGGTCCGGAGCCCTGGCGGGTCGCCTATGTTGAGCCCTGCCGACGGCCGGTCGACGGCCGGTACGGCGAGAATCCGAATCGGGTGTTTCAGCATTTTCAGATGCAGGTCATGCTGAAGCCCGCTCCCGATGACGTGGTGAATTTGTACCTGGAAAGTCTGGAGGCCCTGGGCCTCGACCGCCGCCGGCACGACGTGCGGCTGGTGGAGGACAACTGGGCCGCCGAGAGCCTGGGAGCTTTCGGACTCGGCTGGGAGGTGTGGCTCGACGGCATGGAGGTGACCCAATTCACCTACTTCCAGCAGATGGGGGGCATGGAATGCCGGCCGCCGGCGGCCGAGATTACGTACGGCCTCGAGCGCCTTACTCTCTACTTGGACGATGTCCCCGACATCTGGTCGGTAGCCTGGGGACCGGGCGTATCTTATGCGGAGCTGTTCCGCCGCAGCGAATGGGAGCAGTCGACCTACGCCTTTGAAGCGGCGGACCCGGAGCGCCTGCGGGCCTCCTTTCTAGACGCCGAAGAGGAATCGCGGCGACTTTTGGGCCTGTCGCTCATTCGGCCCGGCTACGAGCAGATGATGAAGGCCTCGCACCTGTTTAACCTCATGGACGCCCGCGGCGGCATCTCGGTCACCGAGCGGCAGGGATACGTCGTTCGCCTGCGCACGCTGGCCCGAATGGCCGCGCAGGGCTATCTGGCCCTGCAGGATTCGGTGCAGGCATGAGGCATTTCTTGCTGGAGCTCGGCGTGGAGGAGATGCCGACCGCCTATCTGGACGTGCTCCGACGGGCGCTCGGAGACGGGGTGCGGACGCGGCTTGCGGAGAGGAGACTCCTGGCCGTCGACGTGAAGACGTGGGGAACGCCCCGCCGCCTCGCGATAGGCGGCGATGTGGCGGAGCGTCAGTCTCCCGCACGCACCCGGGTGAAAGGACCTCCCCTCGACCGGGCCCGTGACGCCGCCGGAGAGTTCACAGCCGCGGCACTCGGCTTCGCAAGACGGCTCGGCATCGGGACCGAGGCGCTGGTGGCCGGGGAGGGGGCCGAGGCCGGCTACGTGGTGGCGACGGTGGACGAGCCTGAAGGGCTCGTGGACGACTTGCTGCCGGTCGTACTGGAAGAGGCGATGGCGGCATTGAACCCCCCGCGGACCATGCGGTGGGCAGAAGACGACCGTCGGTTCATCCGGCCCGTGCGGTGGTTGGTCGCACTCTTGGACGACGCGGTTCTGCCGGTCGCCGCCTTCGGACTTAAGAGCGGGCGCGACAGCTGCGGCAACCGGACGGATCATCCGGGTCGCTTCAGCATCGGTCACGCCCAAGAATACGAAGCGGCCATGCGCGCACACCACGTGGAGCTGTCTCACGATGCGCGGGCCGCCCTCATCCGGACCCGGGGGGAACAGCTGGCGGCTGAGGTGGGGGGCTCGCTCTTTGAGTATCCGGGACTCGTCGATGAGGTGGCGGATCTGGTGGAGTGGCCGGTGCCGTTTCGCGGTGCCTTTGAGCGAGAAGCCTTGAGCCTGCCCGCTCCTATCCTGGAGACAGCCATGGCGCATCACCAGCGCTTCTTTCCGGTGCGGGACGCCGAGGATCGGATCACGAACGCGTTTGTAGGGGTCCGCAACGGGGAGGGGCTCGACCTCTCCGCCGTCGTTCGCGGCAATGAGAAGGTGCTGGCCGCGCGGCTTTTCGACGCCCGTTTCTTTTTTGAGGAGGATCGCCGCCGGCCGCTGGAGTCGCGGGTCCGGGATCTTGACCGGGTGGTCCTGCACGAGCGGCTCGGCACCCTCGGCGACAAGCGCCGCCGCCTCGAGGCGCTCTGCGAGAGCGCTCCCTCCCTGCTGGGACTCGACCCGGACCGGGCCGCCCTCGCGGTCCGGGCGGCCCGGCTTTGCAAGACCGATCTGCTGACGCACGTGGTGGGAGAGTTTCCGGAACTCCAGGGAACGATGGGCGGCCTGTATGCCGCCCTTGACGGCGAGGAGCCGGAGGTGGCCGCGGCAGTCTCGGATCAGTACCACCCGGCCGGACCGGAGGACCGCCTGCCATCGGGCGCGATCCCGCAGACGCTCTCCCTCCTCGACCGTCTCGACACGCTGGCCGGCATGGAAGCCAAGGGCCTCTACCCCACCGGATCGCAGGATCCGTTCGGCTTTCGACGCGTGGGACTCGGGCTGGCCCGTCTCCTTATGGAAGGGGACGCGCTTGGATCGGTGGCGCTCGACCCGCTGCTCGAGTGCGCCCTCGGCCTGTGGGGCGGAGAGGGCGAGAGGGGAGGGACCGAGGCCCGGGAGCGGTTGAAGGAATTTCTGGGGGCGCGCGTCAAAGGATACTTTGCGGGCCGCGTGCGCGCCGACGTCGTGGATGCCGTGCTCCACGGGCGTGAGAACTGGGACTCCCTGCCGGATCGCCTGCGGGAGCTCGACCGGCGGCTTGCGGTTGGCGACTTCGAGCTCATGGCCGCCACCTTCAAGCGGGCCACCAATCTGGCCGGACAGGCCCCGCCGGCCCTTCTGGACCGTTACTCCGATCCGGCCGAAGAAGCCCTGTCGAACGCCGTGAGACGGGCGACAGCCGCCCACAATGGGATGGCGGCAAGGGGTAGCGAGTACTGGCGCTCTTACTGGGAGCGCGTCCGGGACCTTTACGAACCGCTCGATCATTTCCTGGAGGCTGTGCTGGTGATGGATCCGGACCCGCCCGTGCGAGCGCGTCGGCTGGGCCTTCTGGCGGCCGTAGCCGATTTCGCGCGCCGCGGCGCGGACCTGCAGCGAATCACCGGCGAAAGGGGATAGACGATATGCAGGCCACGGTGTTTGTGGTCTCGGACTCCCTCGGAGAAACGGCCGAGCAGGTGGTGCGGGGCGCTGCCATTCAATTTGACGGAGACGTGGGCGGAATCCGGGTAGTGCGGGTTCCGCATGTGGGCAGCGAGGAGGCGGTGCACGCGGCCGTCGCTCAGGCGAGGGCCCATGAGCCGTCCCTCCTGGTCTACACCCTGGTGCGGCCCGAGCTGCGAGAGCTTCTCCACCGGGCGGCGGAGGGGGCGGGCGTTCGGCACATCGACCTGATGGGACCGGTGCTGGAAGCACTGGCCGATGCGCTGCACCGCGAGCCGCAGATGGTTCCGGGCCTTTCTCACCGCCTGGACCGCGAATACTTTGATCGGGTGGATGCCGTGGAGTTTGCCGTCAAGTACGACGACGGCAAGGACCCGGCCGGCGTCCTGCAGGCCGACGTGGTGATTTTGGGAGTCTCCCGCACCTCGAAGACGCCGGTCTCCCTGTACCTGGCGAACCACCGCCTGAAGGTGGCCAACATCCCCCTGGTGCCGGAGGTGCCCGTCCCGCCGGAGGTATTCCGGGTGGGCCGCAAGAAGTGCGTGGGGCTCGTAATTGACCCGGACATGCTGGCCAACATCCGGCTGCAGCGCCTGAAGGCGATCGGCCTCTCTTCCGGTTCTCCATACGCAAACCGGGAGCGCATCCGGACCGAGCTTGACTATGCGTTCGATGTGTATCAGCGACTGGGCTGCCCGGTTGTCGATGTGACCAACCACGCCGTGGAGGAAACGGCCAGCCGGGTGCTTGAAATTGTGCAACAGGAAGGGCGTGCGGTATGAGTCGGTACGTTTTCTATTTCGAGGAGGGCTCCAAAGACGACCGCGACAAACTGGGAGGCAAGGGGGCCGGGCTGGCGGAGATGAGCCGCATCGGACTGCCGGTCCCGCCCGGGTTCACGATCACCACCGAAGCCTGCATCGCGTACCAGGCCGCCCACGACTTTCCAGACGGGGTATTGGACGAGACATTCGAGCACCTGGCCGGGCTTGAGCAGCGCGTGGGCAAGGTGCTGGGCGATCCGCAGGACCCCTTGCTGGTTTCGGTGCGGTCGGGCGCTCCCATCTCCATGCCCGGGATGATGGATACCGTGCTGAACCTGGGGCTCAATCGGGAAACCGCCGAGGGGCTCGGACGCCTGACCGGAAACCGGCGCTTTGCCCTGGACAGCTTCCGGCGCTTCATCCAGATGTTCGGCAACGTGGTCCTGCACATGAACATGGACCGTTTCGAGGCGGTCCTGGACGCCGTAAAGGCCCAGGAGGGCGTGTCCGAGGACCAGCGGCTGGATGAAAATGCCCTGATGGCGGTCATCGACCGGTATCTGGCGGTAGTGCGCGAGGAGACCGGGGCCGAATTCCCGGAACATCCCCACCGACAGCTGGAGCTGGCCATCAAGGCGGTGTTCGACTCCTGGAACAACCCGCGGGCGGAGGTCTACCGCCGCATCAATAAGATTCCGGACACCCTCGGCACGGCCGTGAACGTGCAGATGATGGCCTTTGGCAACATGGGGGACACGTCGGGCACCGGTGTCCTGTTTACCCGCGACCCCAACACGGGCGAGTCGGTCCTGTACGGTGAGTTCCTCACCAATGCCCAGGGCGAGGATGTGGTGGCGGGCATCCGCACCCCGCGTCCCATCGTGGAGCTGGCCCAGGCGCTGCCGCGTGCCTACCAGGAGATTGTGGACACGTGCCGGCTTCTGGAGAAGCACTACCGCGACGTCCAGGACATCGAATTTACGGTGGAGCGGGAGCACCTCTTCCTCCTGCAGACGCGGGGAGCCAAGCGCACCGCGCGGGCCGCGGTGAAGATCGCGGTCGACTTTGTCGCGGAGGGCATCCTGACCCGTGAGGAAGCCGTGCGTCGTCAGGACCCGGAGCAGGTGCGCCAGCTCCTGTACCGCCAGATCGATCCGGGCGCGCGGGTGGACGAGATTGCCCGCGGGCTTCCCGCGTCGCCGGGAGCGGCGTCGGGGCGGGTTGTCTTTGACGCCGACGAGGCCGAGGCGCGGGGGGCGGCAGGAGAAGCCGTCATCCTGGTCCGGCCGGAAACGACACCTGACGATATTCATGGTCTCGTAGCGGCCCAGGGCGTGCTGACGAGCCGCGGGGGGATGACGTCCCATGCAGCCATCGTGGCGCGGGGCATGGGCAAGCCGGCCGTCACCGGCTGTGACATGGTACGCATCGACGCGGCCCGCAGCCTATTTGTGGCCGTGGACCGGACCGTGCACGCCGGCGACGTCATCACCATCGACGGGGCCACCGGCCGCGTCATTGCCGGCGAAGTGCCGACGGTGGAGCCGAACCTGTTCCCCGAGTTCGAAACGCTTCTCACCTGGGCCGATGAGATCCGGACCCTGGGCGTGGAGGCCAACGCCGACACGCCTGAAGATGCGGCCCGGGCCCGGGAATTCGGAGCTGAGGGCGTGGGGCTCTGCCGGACCGAGCATATGTTCATGGGCACGGACCGGCTGCCGGTGGTTCAGGAGATGATTCTGGCGGAGACGGTGGAAAGCCGGAAGCGGGCGCTGGAGAGGCTGTTGCCCATGCAGGAGGAGGACTTCTACGGAATCCTGCGAGCGATGGACGGTCTGCCGGTCACCATCCGGCTCCTCGACCCGCCGCTTCACGAGTTTTTACCCGATGTCGAGGACGTGTCGGCCGAGATCCGGCAGGCGGAGGCAGACGACCGTGACGACGACGCGGCCAGACTGGAACAGGTGCGGCGGCGGGCCAACGCGCTCCATGAGTTCAATCCCATGCTGGGGTTCCGGGGTGTGCGTCTCGGCATCGTGTATCCGGAAATTTACACGATGCAGGCGCGTGCGATCTTCCAGGCCGAAGCGCGGCTTCTTAAGGAGGGGCGCGATCCGCATGTCGAGGTCATGATCCCGCTGGTGGGGGTGGCGTCGGAGCTCTCGCGCATGCGGGATCTGGTGCGCGAGGCGAACGAGGCCGTGGGCCGTGCGGCGGGCGTTTCGCTGCCATACAAGATCGGCACCATGATTGAAGTGCCGCGAGCCGCCCTGGTAGCGGGGGAGATTGCCGAGACGGCGGAGTTCTTCTCCTTCGGGACCAACGACCTCACCCAAACCACGTTCGGATACAGTCGCGACGATGCGGAGTCGAAATTCCTGCCCACCTACCTGGCCGACAAGGTCCTGACCGAAAATCCGTTTGTGACGCTTGATCGGGGCGGCGTCGGACGCCTCATCCGCCTGGCGGTAACGGAGGGCAGAGCCGCGCGAGAAGACCTCCGGGTCGGCATCTGCGGCGAGCATGGCGGCGATCCCGCCTCTATCGAGTTCTGCCACGAAGCCCGTCTCGACTATGTGAGCTGCTCGCCCTACCGGGTGCCCATCGCGCGGCTGGCGGCGGCGCAGGCACAGCTCGCGGGGTCCTGAGAGCCGGACGCCAAAAAGGCACGGGACGCTCCTTAACGCCCGGTAAGAGTTCCCCTCGCGGGCCCTCGGGGGGCGGCGGTGGAAGGAATAGCACCGCCGCCCGCGAAGCTATGGCATGGAGGTTTCGTATGCCGGCCGTCGGAGACAGCGTGGCCGACGCAGTGCGGCGGGCGTCGGACATCGTGGACATCGTCGGCGAGACCGTCTTGCTGACACGCCGCGGCCGCAAGCTCTGGGGCCTCTGCCCGTTTCACGGAGAGAAAACGCCGTCGTTCACGGTAGACCCCGAGCAGCAGCTCTTCTATTGCTTCGGGTGCCATAAGGGCGGCAACGTCTTCACCTATCTGATGGAGCGCGACCATCGAACTTTCCGTGAGGCGCTGGAGCTCCTGGCGGAGCGGGCGGGCATGCCGCTCGCGCGCGATGCCGCCGATCGTTCCCGCATCGATCGGCGGGAGCGCCTCTACGGCGTCCTGCGTGAACTGCAGGGCTTCTATCGGACGGCGCTCGGCCGCCATCCGGAAGCATCCCGCTTCCTGGACGCGCGCGGTCTGGACGCGGTCAGCGTGGAGACGTGGGGCCTCGGGTATGCGCCCGACGACTGGACCGAAGGGGCCGAGTGGCTTCGGCGGCAGGGCTTCACGGAGCGCGAGATGCTGGAGGCGGGCGTGGCCGCCGAACGCCAGAGCGGCGGCGTGTATGATCGCCTCCGCGGGCGGGTAACGTTTCCTATTTTGGATCCTGATGGCCGAGTGGTGGGGTTTGGCGGGCGCATCATCGGAGACGGCGAGCCCAAGTATCTGAACTCGCCCGAAACGGTTCTCTACAAGAAGGGCCGCATCCTGTACGGGGCCCATCTGGCCCGTCCGCACTTGAAAGATGCCATGGCGGTGCTGGTGGAGGGGTATTTTGACGCCATTGCCCTGCACCGGACCGGGGTGAACGCGGCGGTTGCCTCCCTCGGAACCGCGCTCACGGAGGAGCACGCGCGCTACCTGAAGCGCTTCACCGCCCGGGTGATGCTGGCCTACGACAACGACGCCGCGGGCCGCGAGGCGGCGGGACGTGCGTTTGTGATCCTGGCCCGGGCCGGGATGACCGTGTTTCAAGCCGAATCCTATGCCGAGAAGGATGTTGACGAACTGCTGCAGGCAAAGGGGCGGGAGGCGGTGCAGGCGCTCATGAACGAGCCGGTCCTCTACCTCACCCGCCGGATTCAGGAGCGGGCGCATGACGTTCGTCGCGATCCGGCCGCGAAGGCGGCGGCGCTTCGTGACCTGCGGCCGCTGCTGCTGGCGGTGGACGACCCCGTAGAGCGGCAGGGACACGTGGAACTGCTGCAGCGCCTGTGGGCGGTGGAGCCACGCGTTGTAGCACAGGCTCTGAGGCGCGGGCAAGGCCGGACCCCGAACGGCGGTCCGTCTGGCCGACCAGATATGGCGCGGCCGCCGGAAAAGGTCGGCGTTTCCCGAGACGAGGTCAATTTGCTGGCGGGACTCATACAATTTCCAGATCAGATGGAAGGGGTTTTGACAACTCTGCCCGAACTCTGTAACGACGCGCGATGGCAGGCCATCGCCGCAGCCTGGGACGGGCGAGACCGCATGCCGACCGCGGACTGGGTTGGCTCCCTCCCGGAAGGAGCACGCGAACTGGCTTCAGAAGCCGTCTTGAGCGATGCGCCCGTCAGCGCCGACTCCTTGACCGACCTGGCACGTGCACTCGGTCAGCGGCGTCAGGAGGCCCGGTGGCAGGATCTCGTACGCCGGGCCGCATCGGGACCTCATGACCACGCTCTGGAAGACGAGATCCGTGAACTCTGGCCCCATATCCAGGAAGCCAAACGACGGCCGCGAAAGGAGGGATGATCAATGGCTCAGCATCACCATGAGACGACCCAGTCGGTCCAGGTGCACGACGTGCTGCAGGACTTAATCCAGCGCGCCAAGGAGCACGGGGGCCGCAAGCTCTCCTATCAGACCATCATGGACGCGCTGCAAAGCTTTGACCTCCCGCCTGAGCAGATCGACACGGCTTACGAGATGATCACGGACCAGGGCATCCAGCTGGTGGACGATCGGAGCGCCGTGCCCGGAGTGGCGGGAGCCGACGAGGAAGATGAGGACGAAGAGGCCGAGGAGGCGGAGGAGGAGGAAGCCGAGGAGCCGCCGGGACCTCAGGCCAGTACGCCCCGCAAGCGCCGGGGGGACAGCGCCTTCCAGGTGCCGGAGGGTGTGGCCATCGATGATCCCGTCCGCATGTATCTCAAGGAGATTGGGCGGGTCCCGCTCCTGACGGCGGCCGAAGAGGTCGAGTTTGCAAAGCGCATTGAGGCCGGCGACGAGGAGGCCAAAAAGCGTCTGGCGGAGGCCAACCTGCGTCTCGTAGTGTCGATCGCCAAGCGCTACGTGGGTCGGGGCATGCTGTTCTTGGATCTGATCCAGGAAGGCAACCTCGGACTCATCAAAGCCGTTGAGAAATTTGATTACCGCAAGGGCTACAAGTTCAGCACCTACGCGACCTGGTGGATCCGTCAGGCCATCACCCGCGCCATTGCCGACCAGGCCCGCACCATTCGCATTCCGGTGCATATGGTGGAAACCATTAACAAGCTCATCCGCGTGCAGCGCCAGCTTCTCCAGGAGAAGGGCCGCGACCCGACGCCGGAGGAGATTGCCGAGCAGATGGGAATCACCGTGGAGCGGGTGCGCGAGATTCAGAAAGTCGCGCAGGAGCCGGTATCGCTCGAGACTCCCATCGGTGAGGAGGAAGACTCCCACCTGGGCGATTTCATCGAGGACGAGGACGCTCCCGCACCGGCCGAGGCGGCCGGCTACCAGTTGTTGAAGGAACAGCTGGAAGAGGTTCTGGACACCCTGACCAATCGTGAGGAGAAAGTTCTCCGTCTTCGCTTCGGCCTGTCGGACGGCCGGGCACGCACGCTGGAAGAAGTGGGACAGGTGTTTGGCGTGACGCGCGAACGCATTCGCCAGATCGAGGCGAAGGCGCTCAGAAAGCTTCGCCACCCGACCCGCAGCAAGAAGCTCCGCGACTACCTGGATTGAGCCTCGACCTTGCGCAGGAACGCGGCGGCATCGCGCCGCGTTCCTGCGTCCGCGTGGCCGGGCCGCCGTCTTTCACGTCGAGGCCCGCTCCCCGTGCCTTCAGGTGTGGATCCCCGCCGCCGCGCCGGACGCCTGCCCTCGTGTCCGTGGATCGGCGGGGTTGCGGACAGGCTCCTTCGACTCCGTGTCTGCGCGGTGTGTCCTCCGCGCGTCCGCCGGGCCCCGAGCAGGTCCGCTTCCCTGAGCGCCGTGGGCCGGGACCGATTACAAGCGCCGGCCGGGCTGGACGTCGGTGCTCTCTTCGACAAGACGGAATCGGGACGATTACGGCGCACCGGGGGGCGGACGATCGGCGCGATCCTCCATCGGAACCCAGATCTCGGAGAATTTTTGCCCCGCCACCCGCGGCCGGAGACCCTGGACGTCCAAAAGCGGGGCCCGGGCCGTCAGCCATGGGGTAAGGTGGTCTCGCTGGCGGCATGGGAGAGCGCCCGTCGGGCGGCGCGGCTTCGCGTCCGATCCGCGCTCGCGCCCGGGTCCGAAGGCGCTCGAATTGCGGACCGCGGGAAGCGTGACGAGCCCTTTCGCAGGGCGTCTCCCGCAACGAGCCGCGGTGAGCCACGACACCGGTGACGCGTCCGGTGGTTCCCCGCGGTCCGCGCGCCCGCTATACTGGCACCTAGCCGGTTGACGCTCCCTGTACGACCGTTTCACCGCCGGTGCGACGGTGGCACGGACGCTGTCGGGGCGCTGGTGGCGAGACTGGCTATGAGACCACGAGATGACTGGCCCCGTCGTGCAACCACACGTACGGCTGGCGCGTTCGACCGGTAGGGGGATGTCCGTGACCCAGAAAGTTGCCGCACGGCGCGCGTTCGTCATTGCTGTCGCGCTCTTTCTCGTACTGTCCACGGTGGCGGCGCGCCTTTACTATCTGCAGGTCCGGCGGGCGGCCCACTACCAGAGCCTGGCCCAGCAGGATTACCTGCGCCAGATACCGGTCATCGCGCCGCGCGGCAACATCGTCACGAGCGACGGCACCGTGCTGGCCAACAGTGTGCCGGGCTGGGAGCTCGAGTACCTCGATCCAACCGTCAACGGCGCGATGCCGAAGAAGGAACTGGACGCGCTGGCCTCTCTCCTCGGCACCACGCCGGCGCAGCTCGACACGGTCATCAGTACGGCCCTGCATCGCCAGTATTCCTATCAGCCCGTGGTGCTGGACCCGAATCACAGTCTGACCCCGAAGCAGATTACGACGTATGAAGAAGAGCGCACCCGCTTTCCGAACCTGCACCTGTTTCCGGTGCCGGTGCGTCAATATCCTCAAGGCGCGACCTTCGGCAACTTCGTGGGATTTCTAAGCGAGTCGCCGCACAGCGCGGCCGAGACGGCGCAGGCTAAGGCCAACCCCAACACCCTCTTTGGCGCGGACGGGCTCGAAATGAGCTACCAGAAGTATCTGGCGGGCAAACAGGGGAGCCAGTTCGTGGAGGTGGACCAGGCCGGCAACATCGTACGCCTGTACGGTCAGAAAGCGGCCACCGCCGGAAACACCCTCCACCTGACCATTAACTGGAACCTCGAGGTGACGGCCACCCGCGCACTCGCCTACGTCATGCACGCCATGCAGACCTCGCCCCTGCGCTATGGGGGCTCGCCTTACTCGCCCACGGCCAACGTTGGCGCCGTCATCGTGACCGACCCCCAGAACGGGGATATTCTGGCCATCGCCAGTCTCCCCAGTTACAATCCGCAGCTCATCACCTATCCGGCGTCCCAGGCCGCCTACAGCCAGGCCCTTAACGCGCACGAGTTTTACAACAGCGCCATTATGGGGAACTTCGCCCCCGGTTCCATCTTCAAGCCCATCATCGCCGGCGGGGCGCTGGCGTCCGGCACGGTGACGCCCTCGACCGTCGTGAATGACCCCGGTTATTTCACGCTCGACCCTCAATTCAAGAACTGGTACGCGCCCGGATTCGGTCCCCAGACTATGACCCAGGCCATCGAGCACTCCGACGATGTCTACTTTTACTGGGTCGGATACTGGATGGGGATTCAGAAGATGGACAAGTACATCAAGCTCTACGGTCTGGACACCACCACCGGCATTGACGTGCCGGGAGAAGTGCCAAGCGTCATGCCGACCCCGGCACTTCTGCAGCAGACCCAGCATGTGCCGTGGACCTGGGGATACAATCTTGAGACGGTCATCGGTCAGGGACTGTCCGGCTACACCCTGATTGGCCTCGCGCGCGCAGAGGCGGCAGTCGCGAATGGCGGCACCCTGTACTGGCCGCACCTTGGCTCCTACGTCACCGCTCCGAGCGGCAAGGTGGTTCAGGTCATTCAGCCGAAGGCGCAGTCGAAGACCGGCTTCGCCCCCTGGATCTACGACGTCATCCACCAGGGCATGGAGATGTCGGCTCAGGATCCCACCGGGACGGGCTACGGCGCCATGGCCGGCATTCCCATGTATGTGGCCACGAAGACCGGCACGGCCCAGAAGGCGACCGGGACTGTCAACGACGCATTCTTTACGACATTCGCGCCCGCCAACCCCGCCACCTATTCAGGCAGCTGGCCCAAGCCCAAGCTTGACATCGTGGTGTGGATCCATAACGGCGTGTTCGGCGCGTATTCCGGTTTCGTGGCCCGGGCCATTTATGACCAGTACTTCCATCTCGCCGACCCGGGCGCCAAGACCCTGTTCGATCAGGTGTACGGCGCCAACTACGCGTGGCCATTCGCCTGGACGGGCCACCCGCTCTATCAGCCCCCGGCGTCTTCGGGCAGCTGAGGCGGGAGACGCGATGACCTTTTCAGAGGTGGGGACCGGAGCCGTCCTCGTCATGGGCCTGGTCTCCATGGTCGTTTTGAGACGTCGCGGACGAAGCGACTTTCAGCCCACCGGGCAGGTGGCGCGTGACGAGCAGGGCCATCGGCTTCGCCTGTACGTCGATCGGCGGACCGGCGACCAGCAGTGGCGGGAGGAACCGGAGCGGCCGCCGCCGGACGCGGATGCTCCCGAGCGTTCAGAAGATCCTGACAGCTCCTCTTGACATTCTGCTTTCGAGGGGAATACCTTAAGCCAAACGTCAGGAACGATTGAACGGTCGCGGTCGATTTGCTGGGCGAAGAGGACAAACGTCGAGGCGCGTCGAACTTCCCACAGTCAGTTTGCTGCGCTGCGTCTGAAACAAAGCCCACCCGGTTTTCGTTTCGGGAACCAAAGGGGTTGCCGGACCGTGAGCGGTCCGCGACCTTATAAGCTGTACCAAGGGATGGAGGTGCGTTTGATGGCCGTTGTCCCACCGACCGACGTGGAACTTGCCGAAGAAAAACAAGGGATGGCGCCTGAGCCTGGGACGTCCCGTCAATGGCGTCTTTTCTGGTCAAGCCCTCTTGCCGTCGCCGGCACGATTATGCTTCTTTTCTGCGTGCTGTTCAGTTTTGTCGGACCTCTGATCGATCACGCCCAGCCCAACAATCCGAACCTGCTGCAGATCCTGCAGCCGCCGTCGTTTCAGCACCTTCTCGGTACTGACGCGCTGGGACGGGACGAACTCATTCGACTGATGGTGGGAGGCCAGGTGACGCTCATCGTGGGCTTTGCGGCCACGATCGTGAGCATGGTCATCGGACTTCTGTACGGCATGATATCGGGCATGGTGGGCGGCGCCCTGGATGTGCTTCTCATGCGTATCATCGACGTCTTGTTTTCGATTCCGGTGCTGTTCCTGCTCCTGCTCCTCGATGCCATCTTTACCCCGAGCGCCCTGCTCCTCACGCTTATCCTGTCTGCCACCGCCTGGTTCGGGGTCACCCGTCTAGTCCGCGGCGAGGTGCTGTCGATCAAGCAGAGGGACTACGTGGAAGCGGCGCGCGCGAGCGGGGCGAGCAACTGGCGGATCATGATCCGGCATATGATGCCCAACATCATCGGCGTGCTGACGGTGACCACCACCTTTCAGGTCGGCGGCGTCATCCTGATCATCGCGGGTCTGTCATTTCTGGGTCTCGGTCTCCCACCGCCGGCACCTAACTGGGGCGAGCTGCTGTCTGACAGCATGAGCTACATCTTCCAGGGTGCCTGGTGGCTCATGTATCCACCCGGACTCATGATCGTGATTGTGGAGCTGGCAGTGAACTTCCTGGGAGATGCTCTGCGGCAGGCCTTCGACCCACGTCTACTGGGGGTGTAGCCAGATGGCCATATTCATTGCCAAGCGTATCGTGCAGTCCATTCCGACCATGGTCGGACTGACCATCGTGAGCTTCCTCATGGTGCACGTGGTGCCGGGTGGTCCTGCACAGGCCATGCTGGGCCCGAAGGCGACCCCGCAGCGGGTTGCGGCCATTGACCGGGAGTTCGGCCTTAACAAGCCGCTTTACATCCAGTACGCCAAGTGGTTCTGGGCACTCCTGCACGGCAACCTCGGCGTGTCGTACTTCTACAATCTGACCGTGGCCAAGCTCTTCGAGATTGACATGCCGCGGACACTCGCCATTGTGGGCATCTCGACCGTCATCTCCAACGCGGTGGCAATCCTGCTGGGCTGCATTCAGGCGTACTGGCGCGACTCGTGGTTCGACCACGTCAGCAACACCATCGCCTATTTCTTCTACTCGATGCCCACCTTCTGGGTGGCCATCATCGTGCTCGTCATCTTCGCCATCGACCTCAACATGTTCCCGTCCGGCGGCATATCCGACCCCACCGCGCCGCAGAACATCGGGAACTGGGCGTCGCACGTGACCCTTCCGGTCTTCACCCTCGTGATTGTGTCGGTGGCGGGCTGGTCGCGGTTCATGCGCACCTCGATGATTGACTCGCTGGTGCAGGACTATGTGCGCACGGCACGGGCCAAGGGGTTGTCGGAGTTTGCGGTCGTGTTCAAGCACGCGCTGCGAAACTCGGTGCTGCCCCTCATCACGCTGTTCGGATACAACATCCCGACCCTCATCGGAGGAGCTCTCTTCGTCGAGGTGGTGTTCAACTACCCGGGCATGGGGCTTCTCACCTATAACGCTGCCATCAAGCGGGACTATCCGATCGTGATGGGGGCCGTGCTGCTCACGGGCCTTCTCACCATCGCGGGTAACCTGATGGCCGACGTGCTGTATGGAGTGTTCGACCCCCGGATCCGGTACGACTAGAGCTGGTCAGAGAAGAGGCCCGCGCCAGCACGGCGCGGGCCTCTTCTCTCATTCCTACAGGAGTTCCGGGAAGGGAAGGCCGAGACGCCCGGTCGCGAACCGGAGCGCAGGACCAAGCTGTGCCTTCTGGACCATGCGCAGGCGGGGCAGGAGCGGTGGAACCGGCAGGCCCGCCGCGGCCGCAAAGTAGCCGGCCGTGAGGGCGGCGGCGGCATCGATGGCCCGCTCGTCGATGGCGATGCCGTGGCTCTGTAGCGCGGCCCGGTAGTGCGCGAGGAGGGGCTCCGGGTCGAGCGCCGATTCTGCGACCAGGCTCGGGAGAAAGAACACCGGGTCGAAAATGGCGGGTCCGATGGCGGCGGCCGCCCAATCAAACAGGATGAGGCGGCCATCTCGGACCCGGAGATTGTCCGATCGTATATCGGCATGCAGGAACACGCTCCGGCCGGCTACCTCCGGAGAAAGCCTGCCCGCGCTCCAGAAGTCGTCTTCTGCGGCCCGCAGGGCCGGCAACGTCCCGTCAAGCCACGCGGCGGCGCCCGTCCCCGGAGCGAAGAGGGCCATAAAGGCACTTCGCGTCACGGGGTCAGAGGCCACGCGGGTCCAGTTGCCGCCAACGTCAGGCGGGAGCGGCAGCACCACGGGCGGAGGTTTTACGGTCGCATGGAAGCGGGCAATGTCGCTCATCACCGCGCGGGCGCGCTCCGGCGTCCAGGGCGGCACCCGGCCGCCCTGACCAAGGTCTTCTAAGAGGAGGAGGTGCCATCCGGTGTGAGTCACCGACCCCCGGTAAGCGGGCGCGATGCCCGCCAGCGCGCCTGACTCGTAGAGCGCCTGCTCGTAGGGAATCGTGCGCCAGTTGACCTCGTTCGATTCTGGCCCCGCCCCCTTCACAAACACACGGGCGCCGTTTTCGGCCTGCAGGCGGAGGCTCACGCTCGGCCCGTAGCCGCCGTAGGCCCGCTGGTGCCGGGTGACGGGTGCGCCGAGCCGCTCTTCGACCAGCCGGCGAAGGGTCGCCGGCATCGCGGTCCAGGCCATCTTTCGCTCCCGCATCGGGATCGCCGCTCCTTTGCCGGTTTGCCCTAGCCTTCGATCGGAGTGGGGCGGGAGGGGGTGAGGCGGATGGGCTCGCGTCCGGGAATTTCCAGGCTGGCCGCGTGATCCGCCTCGGCCACCAGCTTGCCGTGCTCCCACCCAAGGGTGAGGCCGGGGGCACCGGTGACCGGTCCTCCCACGTTGGGGAGGACGAGACGGTAGCGGTCCGGCGGCTCTTGGACCGCCGGTACCGTCGTAAGGCCCGACGGGTAGAGCGGGATGGCGCTTCCCAGCCGTTGATAGAGCGGCACCTCCGAAAACGGCACCCGCTCGCGCCGGTGCCAGCGCCCGCCTTCCACCACCCGACCGGGGTGGAACCAATCCGCGTAGCGGCCAGTGGGCAGATACACGTCCCGCGTCCCTTCGGCGTTGAAGAGCGGTGCCACCAATAGATGCGGACCGAGCCCGTATACGTCGTCCAGGTGCCAGGTGTTGCGGTCCTGCGGGTCCATCAGGACCAGGGGACGCGCGAGCGGCAGGCTCTTTTGGACCGCGTCCGCGGCCGCCCAGTGGAGATACGGGAGCAGTTGATACCGGAGGTCGGCGAAGAGTCGGAAGACGGCCTCCGCGTCTTCTCCCATCTCCCAGGGCTCACGGGGGGAGGTCCCGTGAAAGCGCGTGTGGGAGAACAGAAGCGCCATCGCGGCCCAGCGCATGTACACTTCCGGCTCCGGAGTGCCGGAAAACCCACCCCCGTCGAACGCCGTGAAGGCCGCGCCGCTCAGACCAAAGCTGAGCGCCCCCCGCAGGCTTGTGGCCATGTATTCGAAGGTGACGCCCGAGTCGCCGCCCCACTGCAGGGGATAGCGCTGGACGCCCGCGTACCCGGAGCGGCCCCACACCATCGGGCCCTCGGGCCGGGCGGCGGCCGTCGCCTGAAACACCGCCCGCTGGTAGAGAAGCGGGTTCAGGTTGCGCGCGGCCGGTCCCGACACCTCGGGATCAAACATCCGCACGCCGGTGTGCGGGACGCTCTCTCCAAAGTCGCTCTTAAAGACGCTGACGCCGAGGTCCAGGAGGGGACGCAGGAGGCCCTGGTACCAGGCGGCCGCGTCGGGATTGGTAAAGTCCACCACGCCGCTCTCATCGTCGAAGCGCGGGATGCGGGCCGCGGTCCCGGCGTCGGTCGTCACGAGAAAGCCGCGCTCACGAGCCTCCCGCCAGACCCGGCTGCCGCGGGGCAGGAAGGGATTGATCCATAAAGAGAGATGAAACCCGAGAGTCGAGAGTTCCTCGATCATCCCGGCCGGATCCGGAAAGGCTTCCAGGTCCCACTCAAAAGGACACGTGTGGCCGTTCTTCTCCGTAAGCCAGTAGGGGTCGAGATGAAGGACATCGCAGGGAAGCGCCCGATCGCGGAGCTTGCGCGCCACGGCCAATAGCTCATCTTGGTCGCGGTATCCCCAGCGGCTCATCCACACGCCGTAGGACCAGCGGGGCGGGAGCGCCGCGGGGCCGGTGAGCGCCTGATAGCCGGCCAGCAGCGTGGGCAGCGAGCCAAGCCACAAGTAGAGGTCGAGGACCGGCTCCGCCGCCGTCATCCGCAGACGGCCGGGCAGGGTGGCGCCCATGTCCCAGCGCGTAGGCGCGGCCGTATCCAAAAAGAGCGCATATCCGGCCGTCGACATGAGATAGGGAGTCGTGATGTAGGTTTCGTTGGCAGGAAGGCCGAACGCATCTTCGGCCCACAGGCTGGCCATCTGACCGCGATGATTGAGCGATCCGAACTGCTCGCCGAGTCCGTAGACCGCCTCTCCGGGGTCAAGGGGGGCGTCAAACCACGCCACGCCGGCCGTCGCGATGCCGATGGTCCGATCCACCGTGGAGTCAAATCCCCCGTCGGCCAGCGGACAGGTCGCAAATCGATGACCCTCCCCATCCTCCACCGCCAAAAACGGTCCCCGGTTCGAGATATGGACCCGGACCCCGCCTCCTTCGATGGCCAGCCCGCCTGCCTCCTCACTGACGCGGGTCGCGGCCGCCGCGGGCCGTTCGGCCAGCAGCGTGCGCCGTCGCGGCGGGCGCTGTCCCACAGACACGCGCACGACACCCCCGGCCAGGATCTGCACCGTGGCGGGCGTGAGCATGCCATCGGCGTCGCAGAGGTCCAGGCGGACGCCGTCGGGCAGGCTGTCGGCGGGCTCGAAGCGCACGAAGGGCCGGGGCCATTCCGGTGTGAAGAGGTTTTGGGGAAGCGTAGGCATCGAAGAGACCTCCTGTCGTGTCTGGTCGTTCCGTGACGGCGGGCACCATGTGGAGATGCTTGCGCGCAAAGGCTGCGGACGATTCCTGTAGATTGTAGCAGGAGGGTGGGACCCGGCCGCCGCGGTCGCGGGGGGAAGGCCCGTGTCCGGGTCCGAGTGAGAGGAAGAGTTGACCCGGACCCCCAGGATCGGAACAATAAGAAGGTCGGGGGGTGCGCGTCGAGCTTTGCCGAGCCTAGAAGATCAGCGTCACAACATTTTGCGTGATTTCACCGGGCCCAACCTCGGATACCTCTTGCAGCAGTTCGAGCTGTTCCGCGACGACCCGGGGGCCGTCGCGCCTGCCGATCGCGAGTTTCTCGCGTCACACCGAGAGGCGCTCGAGGAGTTCCTGCGTTCCCGCGCCCCGGCTGCGGCTCCGTCGACGGTCGGGGGCCCCGACCCCGGTCTTGAGGCCCGGGCCGTGAAGGCTCTGCGGCTCGTGCGCCGGCGCGGCCATCGCGCGGCGTCTTTCGATCCCCTGCAGCCGGCGCCGGAGCCCCTGGCGCCCCCGGACGAGGACGTGGCGGCGCTTCCCCTCATGGCCGTGAACCCCGGGCTCGTGATCCCGGTGAGCGGGCAGGGGAGCGTGCGCGAGAGTTGGGAGCGGCTTAGCCGGACCTACGCGGCCGCGATTGGTTATGAGTTTGACCACCTCGACGGACACACGGAGCGCGCATGGCTTTATGAAGCCGTCGAATCGGGTCAGTACGACGCGCCTCTGTCCGACGTTGAACGCCGGATCCTGATGCACCGTCTCATCGAGGTGGAAGAGTTCGAGCACTTCCTGCACACCACGTTCCCGGGTCAGAAGCGCTTCTCGATCGAAGGCACCGACATGCTGGTGCCGATGCTGGATGAGAGCGTCCGTCTGGCGGCGGCCGCCGGAGCCGGCGACGTCCTTGTGGGGATGGCGCACCGCGGCCGCCTGAACGTGTTGGCACATGTGCTGGGAAAGCCGTACGAAGTCATCATGGAAGAATTTCACGCGGCGCCGAGCCACGATCTCGAATCATCGGACGTTTCCCTGTCGAATGGCTGGACCGGCGACGTGAAATATCACCTCGGCCTGTCGCGGACCGTGGCGCAGGACGGGGCCCCGCGGCCCACGGTGCGGGTGACGCTGGCCAACAATCCGAGCCACCTGGAGTTTGTCAATCCGGTGGTGGAAGGGATGGCCCGTGCCAGCCAGGACATGGTGGACCGGCCAGGGCCGCCCGGATGGGACCCCGACCAGGCGCTCGCCATCCTGGTGCATGGTGACGCCGCCTTCCCCGGCGAAGGCGTGACGGCCGAGACCCTCAATCTGTCCGGCCTTGCCGCATTCACGACCGGGGGGACGCTCCACATCATCGCCAATAACGGCATCGGGTTTACCACCGATCCCGTCGAGGGGCGTTCCACGCGCTACGCGAGTGACCTCGCCAAAGGGTTCGACGTCCCCATCGTGCACGTATCCGCGGACCGCCCGGAGGACTGTATCCGCATGGTACGGCTGGCGCACGCGTATCGGCGGCGCTTTCACAAGGACTTTCTCATCGATATGGTCGGCTACCGGCGCTGGGGACACAACGAAGGCGACGATCCTGCCTACACCCAGCCCCTTATGTACGCGCGGATCGCCGCCCATCCGACGGTGCGGAGACAGTGGGCCGACGCCTTAATGGCCGCCGGACAGGCGACGGCCGCGGAGGAAGAGAAGAAGGCCGCAGACGTTCAGGCCCGCATCCGCCAGGCTTACGAGGCCGCCCGCAATGGTGACGGCGGTGTCGCGGGGCCGCCGGCGGAACCGCCGGTGGAGCCGCCGGCGTCCACCGGCGTACCGGAGCCGGCGCTCCGTGCACTTCATGAGGACCTCTTCCGGGTCCCCCAAGGGTTTCATCTCTATCCCAAGCTGGAACGGGTGGTGCGCCGCTGGCGCGAGGCATTCGACAAGCCGGGGGCCGTCGACTGGGCCCTCGGCGAGATGCTGGCCTTTGGTACCATCCTGGCCGACGGCACGCCGGTGCGCGTGACGGGCCAGGACACCGAGCGCGGCACCTTCAGCCAGCGGCACGGGGTCTGGCACGATGCCGAGAACGGGGAGACCTACCGCCCGCTTCAGCACCTGCCGCAGGCGCGCGCGTCCTTCACGCTTTACAACAGCCCCCTCTCGGAAGCCGGCGTGGTGGGCTTCGAATATGGCTACAGCCTGGAGCGGCCGGAGTCGCTCGTCTGCTGGGAGGCCCAGTTCGGGGACTTTGCCAACGCCGCGCAGGTCCACATCGATCAGTTCCTGGCGGCCGGCCACGCCAAGTGGCGGCAAGACGCCGGCCTGGTGCTCTTGCTGCCCCATGCTTATGAAGGCCAGGGGGCGGAGCACTCAAGCGCGCGGCTGGAGAGATTTCTGGCCCTTTCGGCGGAGGACAACTGGCGGGTCGCCTATCCGACGACCGCGGCCCAGTACTTTCACCTGCTTCGCGCCCAGGCGGTCATGAACCGCCAGCACCCGATGCCGCTCATCGTGATGACGCCGAAAAGCCTCCTGCGCCACCCACGGGCGAGCTCCAGCCTGACCGATCTCACCACTGGCCGGTTTAAGCCGCTTTTGGTCAAGCACCGCCCCGAAGGCCCGGTCAAGCGGCTCGTTTTCCTGAGCGGCAAACTGTCGGTGGATGTGCTGGCCGCACTCGAGGAGCATCCGGACGCGGCGCGGACCACCATGGTGGTGGCGGTGGAGCAGCTTTACCCAACGCCGACGGCCGAGCTCGACGATCTGTTCGCGGAAGTGCGCGAGGCCGACGTGGTGTGGGCCCAGGAGGAGCCGGAGAATATGGGCGCCTGGTGGTTTATGCGGCCGCATCTCGCGCGGCGCGCATCATCCGGCCGCGTCACCTATGCGGGACGGCCGCCGCGCTCAAGTCCGGCGGAGGGGTTGCCGGACGTGCATGTGGCCGAACAGGCCCGCATTGCACGCGAGGCGCTGTACGAGAACGGCGAGGCCCCGGTCATCTCCGGGTCGAAAGGAGCACGGCATGGCCGTTGATGTGGTGGTGCCCCAGCTGGGAGAGTCTCTGGTTGAGGCGACGGTGGGCAGCTGGCTTAAGAAAGTGGGCGACCCCGTCGCGATGGGCGAACCGCTCCTGGAGCTTGAAACCGACAAGGTGAACCTGGAGGTGGCCGCCACCTCTTCGGGGGTGCTGGCCGACATCCAGGCCGAGCCGGGCGCCACCGTGGCGCCGGGCGACATCCTCGGTCATGTCGAGGAAGGGGCCACGGCGGCCGCTCCCGCCGCCCCGGCCGCTCCGGCCCCAGTGGAAGGGGTGTCGGCGGAGGCGGCGGTTCGGGCCACTCCGGCCGTCCGCCGGCTGGCCGAAGAGCGCGGGGTAAGCATCGAGTCCGTGGCCGCGACCGGGGCCGGCGGGAGGGTCCGCCGCGAAGACGTGGAACGGGCGGTTGAGCCGGCGGCGGCCAAAAAAGCTCCGGCGCCCGCGCCGGCCGCCGAGCCGGCAGCTGTCCCGGCCGCGGGGGGCGGGCGCGTGGAGCGAGTCCGGATGTCCCGGCGGCGCCTCACCATCGCGAGGCGCCTCGTCGAGACCAAGCAGAACACGGCCATGCTGACCACGTTCAATGAGGTGGACATGACGGCCGCCATGGCCCTTCGAAGCCGCTGGCGGGGGGCGATTCAGGAGCGTCACGGCGTGCGCCTCGGGTTCATGTCATTCTTCACCAAGGCCGTGGTGGCGAGTTTGAAGCAGTTTCCGCGCCTCAACGCCGAGATTGATGGCGACGACATGGTCTTAAAGCAGTATTACAACATCGGGATCGCAGTGGCGGCGGAGGGCGGGCTTGTGGTGCCGGTGGTGCGCGACGCCGATCGCCTGGCATTCTACGAAATCGAGGCGGAGATTGCCCGGCTGGCCGAGAAGGCGCGGACCAACTCGCTTCAGCTGTCAGACCTGCAAGACGGCACCTTCACCATCACGAACGGCGGCGTGTTCGGATCCATGTTCTCCACGCCCATCCTGAACGGCCGCGAGGTTGCCATCCTCGGGATGCACACCATCCAAAAGCGCCCGATGGCGGTGGAGGACGAGGTGCAGATCCGACCCATGATGTATCTCGCCCTGTCCTACGACCACCGGATTGTGGACGGTTCGGAGGCCGTGCGCTTCCTCGTCACCGTAAAGCAGCTGGTGGAGGATCCGGAGCGGCTCCTGCTCGAGGGCTGACGGTCAAGGACCCGGACGCCCGTATCTTGACGCCGGACGCGGACCACCGTCGGTGGGGCCCGTACACCCGCATCAGGGCTGGCGTGCCTCGTGGACGGAGGAGGCGGACGCACGTCGCCTCCTCCATGTGGGCGCGCCGTATGCCCGCGCTTGCCGGGGCGTCTTCTTTCATTCCCTAGACGGCGGCGGGCGTGCGGTCCTCTCGCGGTCTTTTCTTCGCCCGGTCGGCCGCGCCTCTTCTCCCCGCTTGTCCGACCGCCGTGAGAACCTCTTCGACAAAGATACTTAGTTCGTGGCATAAATATATTGACGACCTCGTATGATCGGCGTATCGTGCAAGGCGATGGAGGTGTCGCGGTGGACGAGGACAGGGACGCGCGGGTGAGCCAGGTGCTGGCGCACTTGAAGCGCCTGTTTGTGACCATGCAGGAGCGACGCAACGAGGAGCTTATCGACGGAGACCTGACCCTCGCCCAGCTGCGGGCTTTCTTCGTCGTGGCGCGCAATCCGGACGTGTCGGTGGGCACCATCGGCAAGGAGCTGGGCGTCGGATTCCCGGCCGCGAGTCACATCGTGGAGCGGCTGGTGCATGCGGGCCTGGTGGACCGGCATCCGCATCCCCGGGATCGGCGGGTCAGCCTCATCGACCTGTCGGCGGAGGGGAGGAGGCTCCTTGAGCAGGTGCAGAATTTCGGCCCACGCCTCGTGCGAGGATGGCTCCTGGATCTGGACGGCGAGGAACTTTCGGCTTTGGAATTGGGACTGGGCGCCGTGGTGCGCGCGATAGGGCGCGCCCGCGCGGCGTCAGAGATTCAAGGAGGAGCGGCGCAGTGACGGCAGAGATGGAACAGCGAGGCAAGGTCCGCAACAACATTATTGATCCGTCGCGCGGCCTGCGTGATCAGGTGAGTTCCCGACAGCTCATCATGATCCTGGTGGGGGTCATGCTGGGGATGCTGCTGTCCGCCGTCGACCAGACGGTGGTCGGGACGGCCATGCCCCGCATCATCGCGGATCTGCATGGTCTCACGGAGTACGCCTGGGTCACCACCAGTTATCTGCTGGCGTCCACGGTCATGGTGCCCATTTACGGCAAATTGTCGGACGTGTATGGACGCAAGCCGTTCTTCATGCTCGGAATGGCCATCTTTCTGGTCGGCTCGGCCCTCTCGGGAACGTCCCAGGACATGACCCAGCTGATTCTCTATCGGGGCATTCAGGGACTCGGGGCCGGCGCTATGATGCCCATCGTGCAGGCCATCATCGGCGACATCTTTCCACCGGCCGAACGGGGCAAGTGGCAGGGGCTCATGATGGCGGTGTTCGGCCTGGCCAGCATCATCGGTCCCTGGGCAGGCGGCGCCATCACGGACTCGTGGGGCTGGCGCTGGGTGTTCTACGTGAACATGCCGCTCGGCATCCTCGCGCTGACGTTCTGCGCGGTCGCGCTGCCGTCCATTTACCGGCGCTCCGCGCACAAGATCGACTACGCGGGCGCTGCCATCCTGGTCGTGGCGGCGGTGCCGATGCTGCTCGGCTTCTCGTGGGCCGGAAACCAGTACACCTGGAGTTCGTGGGAGGTGCTGGGTTCGTTTGGCGTCTCCATCGTTGGCTGGCTCGCCTTCTTCCTATGGGAAGCGAAGACCGAGGAGCCGATCCTGGCTCCGCGGCTCTTCCGGAACGGAATCTTTGCCATCAGCGTGATCGGGTCGTTCTTCGTGTCGCTCGGCATGTTCGGCGCCATCATGTACATTCCGCTCTTCGTGCAGGGAGTCATCGGAGACTCGCCCAGCAACTCCGGCATCGTGCTGACGCCGATGATGCTGGGCTTCATGGCTTCCGCCGTGGTGGGCGGGCAGATCATGTCCCGAACGGGCAAGTACCGCTGGCTCGCCATCGTGAGCATCGCGATTGCGGTCGTGGGCATGTTTCTGATGGGGCGGATGACGGTGAACGCGACCAACTGGATCGTGATTCGCGACATGGTCATCACCGGACTCGGCATGGGCACCCTGATGAGTCTCTTCACCATCGTGGTGCAGAACGCGTTTCCGTTCCAGGAGATGGGCGTGGTCACCGCGGCCCTGCAGTTCTTCCGGTCGATCGGCGGCACCGTCGGCATCGCCATCCTGGGCTCCCTGCTCACGAGCCGTTTCACCCATGAGCTGTCCCGGCATATTCCGGCAGCGGTCGCCAAGGCGCTTCCGGCAACCGCCCTGCACAAGATCGCCAACCCTTCGGTGCTCTTGAGCCCGGCCGCCTTCACGCAGCTCTCGCACGTGTTCAGCCGCTTCGGACCCGCCGGCGTCACGCTGGCGCACGCCCTCATCGCCGGGGTGCGCGCTTCGCTGGCGCTTGCGACGCAGGAGGTGTTCATCGCCGGCGCGGGACTACTCTGCATAGCCTTCGTGGTGACGTGGTTCCTGCGCGAGATCCCCCTCCGCCGCCATTCCGGCGCGTCCGCGTTTGACATGGAAGGACGCGAGCGGCGTGAGGAACCGTCCGAACGTGAGGTGTACGGACGACTGGGCGTGGCGCTGGGCCTTCTCATGTCGGCCGATGGCAAGGGGCTGTCGGAAGACCCCGAGCGCCGCCGACAGATGCGGATGCTGGCCGTGATGCTGCTGGAGAAATATCTGGGAGCCACGCCGGAGGAGACGCCTCAGGCCGGGGTGGGGGCGGGCGAGTAGGAAACGTGGCGGCGGACGGCGAAACGGCCTGTAACGGTCGTGCGCCGGCACGGAGGGAGGGCGGACGATGCAGCAGCACGCACTGGAGTTCTTCGGCGCCGTTTTCGCCTTCATCGGGATCCTGAACATCAGCCTGCCGCGAGGAGACCGTCGGGGAGGCGTGGCACTCCTGATTGGGGGCATTGCTCTCGGGGCCTTTGCCGCCATCGTCATCTGACAGGCTCAGCGTACGGACAGGGTGAACGAGAACCGGCGGGCCGTGTTGTAAAACCGGTGCGCCGGTTCTGGATCGGGACCGCAGCTCGCGCTTCCGAGTCCGTGCTGACCGGCGTCGAGCCGGAGATGCAGGGCCGCGTCCGGCTCGAGCTCGTGGCGGTGACGGGCCCTCTCCAGGGCCGCGGCGCCAAAACGGGACAGGCTCCAGTCAAACAGGCTCGGGGCGCTCACGAAGAGGCCCGGCCCACCTGGGCGGGACACGCTGAGAGACCGGGTGCCGGTGTGGTTTCCGTGTTCCTGGGGCCTTACGTAGGGTACATAGAGCTCGTCCACCGTCCGCTCAAATATCCCGAGCCGCCCCTGGGCCTGGCTGTCGGCATACGTCTCTTCGGGGCCGAGCCCGAGCCAGCACGTGTTGGCAAACTCGGTCGGAAGTCTCCATTCAAGGCCCAGGCGCGGGAGCGTGTCCGGCCCGTCGCCTTCGGGGGTGACTTCAATCTCGATGACCAGACGGCCCGTCGGCTGGAGGCCGTAGAGGACCGTCGCCTTAAGGGCCCACATGAACCCCGCCGGCGCATACCGCTCTTCGGTCCGGAGCTCAAAGGCGGCCCCGTCGGTCACGGTTTCCACGCGTCTTAGGTCGCGCAGGAGACGGTGGACGCCGTACGCACGCCAGTGGCGCGCGGCCCGCACGTCGTTGTCGATGGGGGCGCGCCAGACCGTGAGGCCGGGGCTTCCCGCGATGAGCGGCACGCCGGCGTGCGTCCAGGCGACAAGGCGTCCCTCGGCGGTCGAAAAGGTGAGGCGGCTCTCGCCGCACGCCGCGACCACGTGGTCGCCGTGCTGGCGGGCGGAAACCGGAAGGCGGCGGGGCGCGGCCGCCGTCACGCGGCTCTCGGCCGGCCGCGGGTCGATCACGTCAGCCCAGGCCATCTCATGTCCGGGCTCCGCCCACGGGGTCGCTTCGGGCTCCCGCAGGCTTACATGAAGCCACCGGAGGGATGACGATCCGCGCCCCTCCTTCATGAGCGGGACCGATATCACCCCGAACCCGCCGGGCGGAACGTCCGGCAGTGGGATCCGGCTCGTCCCGGCCGGCACGCCGTCCTCGTACACGGCCGCCTCCAGAATCAGGCCCGCCAGTGATCGGAAGTCGAAGCGGTTCCGGCACGAGAGCGTCGCCTGCTCCCAGTCGGCCGCGATGACCCGCATCGGCTCGATCGCCTTCTTCAGCGCGGCGAGACCGGGCGACGGCTGTCCGTCCGGAAATAAGAGGCCATCCACCACGAAGCTTCCGTCATTCGGCTCGGTGCCGAAGTCGCTGCCATAAAAGTAGGTGTCGGCGGGGTAGCCGGGCTTATGGAGCGCGTGGTCTTTCCACTCCCAGACAAACCCGCCCTGCAGGCGGGGCAGGCTCTCGATAACCGCCCAGTAGTCTTCCAGTCCTCCCGGTCCGTTTCCCATGGCATGCCCGTACTCACACAGGATGAAAGGCCGGGGCTCCTCCCGTTCGCCCTCCTCGCGGAGACGCTCTACCGGCAGGTACATCCGGCTCAGCACGTCCACCACGGCCCCGTCCCGGTCGCCCTCATAGTGAATGAGGCGCGAGTCGTCGAGGACTCGCGCCCGCTTCGCCATGGCGCGGTGATTACGGCCGAATCCCGACTCATTGCCGAGCGACCAGAGAATCACCGACGGGTGGTTGCGGTCGCGGGCCACCATGCGCTCCAGGCGATCCACATAGAGCGCCTCCCAGGCGGGATCGTCCGACAGCAAGTTCGGATGGTCCGACAACTCCATGCCGTGGGTCTCCAGATCGGCCTCGTCGATGAGGTACAGACCGTAGCGATCGGCCAGTTCCAAAAAGGCGGGATGGTTCGGGTAGTGCGACGTCCGAACGGCATTGATGTTATGGCGCTTCATGAGCTTAACCTCGCGCTCCATCGAAGCGACCGTCACGCCCCGCCCGCGGTCGGGGTCAATCTCGTGCCGGTTGACACCCCGAAACGTGATGGGGACGCCATTTACGGTCAAGAGTCCAGCTTGGAGGCGGATGGTCCGAAATCCCACCGTCTGGCGGACCGCCTCGAGGGAACGCCCGGAGCGGGCATCAACAAGCTCCACCACAAGGTCATAGCAGAAGGGGGTTTCCGCGGTCCAGGGGCGCACCCCCGGCAGATCCGCCACCACCGTTTCTTCGACTGACGCGGCCGGGCGCTCCTCCGACCAGACCACGGTGCCGTCTTTATGGTGGAGGGCCAACCGGATGGCAGTCGGGCCGGCGTCAGCCGCTTCGGCGGGCCGGACCGTTACCTGCAGCCGGCCCCCGGCGGGACTGAAATCGGCGCGGACCCATACGTCTTCGATGTGGGCGGCCGGGCGGGCCAGGAGGTCCACACTCCGGAAGATGCCGGAGAGCCACCATTGATCCTGGTCCTCCAGATAACTGCCCTTCGACCACTGCGCGACCAGCACCACCAGCAGATTGGCGCCCGGACGGATAGCATCGGTGACGTCAAACTCGGCCGTGAGCCGGCTTCCCTCGCTGTAGCCGACGGCCACGTCGTTCAGCCACACCTGAAAGGCGCTGTCCACGCCCAAAAAACGAACGTGGGTCCGCCCTGTGCCCTCCGGCTGCTCCCAGACGAATGCCCGGCGATAGCAGCCCACCGGATTCTCCGACGGGGGACGGGGCGGGTCCACGGGAAAGGGGTACTGCACATCCGTGTAGTGAGGGGCGCCATAACCCTGAAGCTGCCAGTGCCCGGGAACGTCGGCGAAAGATACGGAAGAAAAAAGCGGCGAGAGCGGGGAAGCCTCTGTCGGATCCGCCTGCGGCGAAAAGAGGTCCTCCGGCACCGCTCCCGGCCTCGGGACGAGAACAAATTGAAAGCGCCCGTCTAGAGACATGACCCGGGGCGATGTCCCCCCGATGAGCGCTTCCGCGGCGGTGGGATGGGGAACCAGGTGGACGTGGGCGGGCATGCGGTTTTCCATCACGACAGCAAGATTTTCGAGCGCCTGCCCGAAGGCGGCAGCGTGTTTTCCGGTGGTCATGGATAATCCCCCTTCGCGGACAGATGCGCGTTCCCCTGCCTCCCGCTCGCGGATCCGGGTCACGCTTCGTCCTGATTACTGAATATTTGTTGAGACAAAGAGCGGCAGCAGGAATCGTCCCGGGCTCCGCTGAACCTACTAGCACAAAATGCTGGAAGTTAATGCCCATTCCAGTTTGGACTGTCTATAGTCCACATCGGCCATTTGCCGTCTCCGCCCCAGCCCCTTCCGGATCCTTCCGGACCCTTCCGATACTGGTGGTCCTTCCGGCAGTCCCCTTTCGTCACCCGGCTTCGTTGCACGGAGTCCTGGCAGCAGTTGTCTCGTGTGCCCAGGCGATGTGCTTTTCACGCGCTGTCTTTGGCATCGCCGGGCGTTCCGTCGATTTCACCGGTGCCTGCAAACGTTCCTACGGACCCGCCCGTCGTAATCGTGGTAAGCGCTTTAACCGTAGAAGGGAGTGTTGACGTGGCTCAAGACGCCCAGAGCGGCCGGGACATCACCGAGGGCCGGCGGTATCGGCATGTGATGACCCGGTACGACATGTTCATGATGGCGCTCGGCACCGTAATCGGGTCCGGGTGGCTGTTCGGAGCCATGTTTGGTGCCCAGTTCGCCGGTCCCGCCGCCATCCTCTCGTGGATCATCGCCGGCATCTTGTTTCTACTCATCGAATGGCCATTCGCCGAAATGGCGGCCATGTTTCCGGAGTCGGGCGCCCCGGCCCGCATACCGCAGCTCGCGTTCGGCTCGCTTGGTTCCAGCATGAACTCGTGGCTATACCTCATGACCGGCGGTCTGGGGGTGGCCATCGAGTGTCTGGCCATCATCCAGTATGCCGGCGGGTACCTGCCGGCCCTGTTCTCCACGAAGACCGATTCCGCCACGACCCTGGGACTCTTCTGCACCGCGCTCCTCATGCTCCTGTTCACCATCCTGAACATCTACGGGATCCGTCTCTTCGCGCGGACGGTCACCTACTGGAGCACCGTCAAGTGGATCATTCCGACGGGCGCCATGATCCTCCTCATCATCGCCGGCCTGACACACGGCGGCGGCGCCAACCTGACCTCCGCCTCCACCGGCGGCTTCATGCCATACGGCTTTGAGCCGGTGCTGACAGCGGTGGCGGTCGGCGGCATCATCTACGCCTACTCCGGACCCCGCTCGGCCATGTCGGTGGCGGCCGAGGGCCGGAACCCGAAGCGGGACGTGCCGTTTGCGCTGCTGGCTTCGGTGGGGTTCGGTCTCGTGCTCTACACCGGGCTTCAGATCGCCTTCCTGGTGGTGGTGCCCCACTCGGCGCTGGCGCACGGCTGGTCGCACATCAGCTACACGTCTCCGCTGGCACAGCTCGCCATCGGCATCGGGATCGGGTGGCTCGGCGTCATCCTGTATATCGACGGGGGCCTCTCCCCTGCCGGTGTGGGACTCATCGGCACCGGAACCAGTCCGCGCGCCATCTATGCCGTAGAGAAGAACGGGTTCGGCCTGCCGGCGTGGCTAAAGAAGCTGAGCCGCCGCGGGGTGCCGCTAAATGCCCTGTGGGCGAGCTTCGTGTTCGGCCTCATCTGCATCCTGCCGTTTCCGTCCTGGCATGCTCTGGTGGTGGTGGTGTCCGGGGCCGGCATCCTGAGTTACATGACCTCAGGCAGCGCGCTTGGCATCTTCCGCCGCCATGCCTCCGAGATCCCGCGGCCCTTCAGCACCGGCCGGCATGCCCGGTGGCTCGGACCGCTGACGATGGGACTCTCGGCCATGATGTTCCTGTGGTACGGCTGGCCCACCACGATGCAGGTGGCCATCTTCTTCCTGGTCGGTCTCGCCCTGTACGTAGTGGCGTTTGTGGGCCTGAAGCTCCCACGGCGTGACATCCGGGCGGGCCTGTGGATGCCGGCGCTGTTCTTCGGGGTGGTGGTCTTGAGCTGGTTCGGCTCGTTCGGAACCGGTAACGCCCACGTGCTGGCCTTCCCCTGGGACACCATCGTCGCCGGACTCATGGGTGTAGGCGCCTACTACTGGGCGGTTTCCTCCTCCTACGAGACCGACCAGCTGAAGGAAGTGAAGGCGGGCAAGAACCTCGACTTTCACCCGGAGCTGGTGGAGCAGGACATCCGAAGCCACATCGCCCACCGGGAGAGCAGCGCGGGCGAATAGCACTCTGGTTCCCGTGGCGTGCAACGATCATGAAGAAGGAAGCGCCCGCCGGGCGCTTCCTTCTTCATGAGTGACTCGCCTTCAGATCGCCGCCGCCGTCATCGACTCCAGGAGCCTAGACCTGTCGGTCTCGCTCCCGATAGGCGAGGAGAGCGTCCACCGCCCGCTCGATGTCCTCGTCGTTGTTGTAGTAGTGGAGGCTCAGCCGCACGACGTCGCCGCGCGGACTCACCACGACCCCGCGTGTGGCCAGGTAGGCGGCACAGTCCTCCGGACTCTCTACCCGGACCGCCACCTGCGGACCCCGCTGGGACGGGTCGAGCGGGGAGAAGAGCTCGAAACCGGACGCCAGGAGGCGGCCCTGCAGGTGGCCCGCCAGGTCGGACACGTGCGTGAACACCGCGCCCGGATCGGTTTCCAGCACCATCTCCAATCCGGCGCGTCCGGCAAAAGCCGAGGGGATGGCCGGGGTGCCGGTCGTAAAGCGGCGGGCCCCATCCGCAAAGTCAAGCTCGCGCGGGTTGAACGAAAAGGGGGCCCGACGTCCGAACCAGCCGGTCAACACGGGCTCGTGCGCGTGTGTCGTGCCGTTTCGCACATACAGGAAGGCGAGGCCGGGAGCGCCCAAAAGGTACTTCAGGGTGCCGGCCGTCAGATAGTCGCAGTCAAGCTCACGCACATCGACCGGCATGACCCCGGCCCCCTGGTAGGCGTCGACGAAGACGCGGGCCCCCTGCCGGTGCGCCTCCCGGGCTATCTCCGCCACCGGCAGCCGAAGTCCGTTGGCGTAGGACACGAGGGGCACCGACACCAGGCTCACGTCGGTGTCGAGCCGGGCCCGATAGGCGGCGGCGTCCAGGAGTCCACCCTGGTGGGCAATGAAGTCGACCGAGGCGCCCCGGGCTTCCTCAGCGAGCCAGACGTGGGCCACGCTCGGAAACTCGAGGTCGTTGGTAAGAATACGGGGACGCTCCCGGTAATCAAGCGACCAGGCCACCTGAAAGGCAGCTTCGGATGCGCAGGACACGACCGCAATCTCCTCGGGCGCGGCATGAATGAGGCCGGCGAACAGCCCGCGAGCGCGGTCCACCTCCTCCATCCAATACTGCCAGGGGGCGGCATGGACCCGCCAGCTGGTCATGAATTCGCTCATGGCCACCATGACCCGGTCAGACAGGGCGCCTTCACTGCAGCTGCACAGGTGGGCCGTGGCGGGAAAGATGGGGAAGTGGCTCCGAAAAGCGGCGGGGGTCATCGAAAAACCTCCCAGGTGATGATGGCCCCACTATAGCAGGCAGGCTTGCCCGCCGATCCATGGCTAATCCGGCACGGACTGCAGCGGGGCCAGCGCATCGGCCTCTGTTCCCCCGACGCGGCTCGCGGGAAGCTCCCGCGACGCCATCACGGCCAGGCCCAGGGACGCCGCACCGGCGGCGGCCCAGGGCCACCACAGCGGCGCCACATGGAGGAGGACGCCCGAGAGGATGGCTCCCGCCGGCTGACTCATGGTGAGGAGAGCCGCAAACGCCCCGAACGCGCGCCCCCGCAGAGCATCCGGAACCAGGCGCTGCATGATGGTGATGACAATCGCGTTTAAGACCCCGTTGGCGGCGCCTGCCAAAAGCAGCAGGCCAGCTGCCGGTACGGCCGCCCGGGTGGCGGAGAACGCCAGGATGGTGACGCCCATAAGCGTGCCCAGGAAGACGGTGACGGAACGGAAGGACCAGCCGTTGAAGCGTCCCACCAGGAGGCTTCCCGCCACCAGTCCCACGGCCCAGGCCGCATCCACCGATCCGTAGCCGACGGACCCGACGTGCAGCACGTGTCGGCACCAGTACGGAAACATGGTGAAGGCGGCGGCAAAGGCGAAGTTCGTGAGCATGATGATGGGCAGGAGCCGGATAAGCCACGGCATGACCGACAGCGCCCGCAGGCCGTCTCTTAACACCACGAGAAGGTTCTGGCCGCTCCCCGTGGCGCCGCGGCTCACGGCTCGCGGCCGCAGGGCCACAATCCTCATCATGAGCCAGATGGCGAGGCCCGAGAGCCAGAACGAAGCCAGGTCGAGGCCGAAGATGACCTGCAGGCCAATGGCGGCGATGGCGGCGCCGCCGATGAAAGAGCCTACGGCGCCCGACAGCTGAAACGTGAGCGAGTAGACCCCGTTGGCTTCGCCTAAGTCGCGATCCTCGACAAGCCACGGCAGGATGACCTGCTCGGCCGGGGCAAACAGGGCAGAGCCAAGACTGTTGACGGCCAGGAGGCCGATGATGACCGGGATGAGAGGCGCATGCAGCAGGAGCGCCAGCATGCCGAGACCCACTGCGGCCCCGCGTACGATATCTGTCCACAACATGAGCCGCCGGGGGTCGTGCATGTCGACGAGGGCGCCCCCCAATACGGCGAGGACGTTTGGCACCATCATCGCAAGCCCCGCCACCGCCAGGAGAAACGGCGCGCGCAGCTGGATCTCCCACAGACCCATGATAAGAAACACGGCGTTGCCGAACTGTGAAGCGAGCTGTCCCCAAAATACGTGGCGAAAGCCCGGATAGCGCTGCAAAAGCCGCATGATGGCACCTCGGACCCACCCTAGCGGGCATGACGGGGCGTGCCATCGGCCTGCCGTACAATCTCGGGCGTCGTGC